>CAZZWL010000003.1:23895-78381 GCA_964657755.1 uncultured Rhodanobacter sp. | reverse complement strand
TGTACGCGCTGCTGCACTGGGGGGCGGTGGGCACGCTGCTGGCGCACTGGCGGCAGCCCCGGCAACCCAAGTGGCTGGTCATCAATATGCTGGCCGTGGCGGCGGGCTACGCGGTGGTGCCCACGTTTCTGTTTTACCACGCGGCGCAGCTGCTGGCGGGCGCGGTGGTGCAGCTGCGGTGGGGGCGCCTCGATGGCCGGTTTTGGCGCTGCCAGGCGGGCGCGCTGGCGCTGGCGAGCGCGTTTTACCTGCCAATTATCGGCTTCTCGGGCCTGGCCGCGCTGGCGGCCAATCCCTACGTGCGGTCTTTTCAGGGCAGCCTTACCGAGTTCATTAGCAAAGCCTGGCCCGATGTGAGGGGCTACGCGCCCTACGCGTTTGGCGAAGTCGGGCTGGGGCCCTGGCCTGCTTACCTCCTGATAGTACTTCCCCTAACGCTGCTGGCCCACCGCCGCTATTGGCAGCTGGGGCTGCTGTACCTGGCGTGGCTGCTGGCCGTGGCCGGCGGCACGCTGGGACTGCGGCACGTTATTTTTCACCGTAATCTGCTGGCATTCTTTAGCTTGGCGGTGGTGCTGGCGCCCCTCACGGTGGGCGCGTGGCTGAGCCGCTGGCGGCCCTGGGCGGGGCTGGCGGGCGCGTTGGTCGTGGTAGGGGGGGTAGGGCTGGGCTTCGTGCGCCACAACCCCGTGCGCGAGCCATTGGCCCTGTACTACTACGACCTGCCGGCTGGCTTCGCCGCGGCGCGGCAGCGGCTGGCCTGGCTGCCCGGCGGCGCGGCCACGGTCGCATTCTCCGAGGAAAGCTTCTACCCCTACTTTTTGTATCGCCGCGCTGGCCACTCGGCCCCGCACCCGGCGCGGCGCCCGGCCCCGGCCGCCGACTACTTCCTCACGGCCCCGAATGATGCGCTGCCGCCCGCCCTGGCCGGCCGCTACCAGCCTGTCGATACCGTGGGTACCTACCGGCTGTGGCGGCGCCAAGCTCGCTAAGTAGCTGGTTACAAAGGTTCTGAAAATACCGAGCCGGCCGCCAAAATGCGCTTCGGCGCCCGGTTTAGCCGCGCGGGCTGGCGGTGGTCCGGCCGGCTTGCGAGAGGTGGCGGCCCCGGCGCAGCCGGCGGCCCGTGGCTACCGTGCGGGCGTTGGCCCCGGTTGCTACCAGGGTATTCGCCCCGCGCAAATAAGCCGGGCAGTCATCGCCGGCAAAATCTTCGTGGTAAAAAAGGGAGTCGCTCAGGGCGAGCTGGCCAAATAAATAGAGCATGGGGGAGGGAATAAGGAGGACGATGATTACCTAGACGCGATACCGCGCGGCTTACCGTAGTTGCACGCCAAAAAATATCCTCGACCAACGCCCACTTTTTCGGTACCAAACCCCGCGCCTACCCCCCCCTCGCGCCGCGAGGCCACCCGGCTACTTGCCCAGGGGCTCGTCGGTAAAGTGCGCCTGGTGCGGCGGCTGCGCAAATTTTTCCGCGTTGAAGGCCGCCGAAGTGCCGCGCGGAATGGAGAGCGACTGCCAGGCCTCGCCCCGCAGCAGCTTGCCCATGAGCACCAGCTGGCCCACGTGGTAGGGGTAGTGCGCCAGCTGCCGGTTGAGGGCCTCCAGCACGGTGTGGCCCTGGTGGCGGATGTAGATAATGCGCCCCAGGTCGGCTTCGGTCAGCCCGTCAAGGGCGGCGAACAGGCACTGCCAGCCGGCTTCCCAGTGGGCCAGCACGGCGGCGCGGGTGGCCAGGTCGTTGTCAAATTCGGCCTCGCGGGCGCGCCAGGGCTTCTCGCCGTCGGTGGTCAAAAAATCGGTCCAGCGCGACAGCATATTGCCGCTCAAGTGCTTCACGATGCTGGCCAGGCTGTTGCAAGCCGGGTTGGGCTGCCAAAAAAGCTGCTCGTCGGAAACCTGGGCGAAGGTTTGGTCGCCCAGCAGCTGGTAGTAGGCAAACTGCTTGCGGGCGCTGGTAAGAAAGTCACTGGGCACGGGGGTAGGGATACTGGTTGGCAAGCTAAAGTAAGTGCGCCTTCGCCACGTCCAGGTAGGGTAGGCGGCCAGCATATTTCCCGCGCCGCTTGTTATTGGTCCATGTCCACTACGCCCATCCCGAAGAAAATCCTGGCCCGGCAGCACGAGCTCACGGCCGAGTTTACGCGCCTCGTGCACGCCCACGTCGACGACCTGGTGGCCGGCCGCGCCACCGAAGCCCTGGAAATCAGGGATTTTGCGGGCCAGCTCTGCATTCATCCCACGCACCTGAGCAATACGCTGCGGCTCACCACCGGCGGGCCACCGTGCGACATCTACGAGCGCCGGCTGGTGGCCGCGGCCAAGGGATTGCTGCTCGATGCGCGCTTGTCTATTGCCGAGGTGGCGGGCCGCCTCACTTACGACCCGTCCAATTTCACCAAGTTCTTCAAGCGCTTCGTGGGCCTCACCCCCAAGCAGTTCCGCGAGCAGGCCTGGGCCGGGCAGCGGGCCGCCGCTTCGGAACTACTCACCAGTTAATCTGCGCTACTCACCAGAACGCGCCGGTGGGCCGGCCGGAACTTTGCGGTCGAATTAAAACCCCACTTTTCCATGAGTACTTCCAAAATAGCCCTGGTAACCGGCGGCAGCCGCGGCCTGGGCAAAAGCATGGCCCTCAACCTGGCCAAAAAAGGCATCGACGTGCTGCTGACCTACCACCGCCAGCAGGCCGAAGCCGAGGCCGTGGTGGCCGAAATTAACAGCCTGGGCCGCCGGGCCGCCGCGCTGCAGCTCGATGCGGGCAACGTGGCCAGCTTCGCCGCTTTTTTTGAGCAGGTGCAAGCCACGTTGCGCGACACCTTCCAGGCCGAGCGCTTTCAGTTTCTGATAAACAACGCCGGCACGGGCCTGCACGCCGCCTTTGCCGACACCACCGAGGCGCAGTTTGACGAGGTGCTGAACGTGCACCTCAAAGGCTCGTTTTTTCTGACCCAGCAGGCCCTACCCCTGCTGGCCGACGGCGGCCGCATCATCAACATCTCGTCGGGCCTGGCGCGATTCAGCCTGCCCGGCTCGTCGGCCTACGCCGCCATGAAGGGTGCCATTGAGGTGCTCACCCGCTACCAGGCCAAGGAGCTGGGCGCCCGCGGCATCACGGCCAACGTGGTGGCGCCCGGCGCCATCGCCACCGACTTCAGCGGCGGCATGGTGCGCGACAACCCCCAGGTGAACAGTATGGTAGCCGGCATGACGGCCCTGGGCCGGGTAGGCGAGCCCGAAGATATCGGCCCCGTCGTGGCCTTTCTCTGCACCGACGAAGCCCGTTGGATTGCGGCCCAGCGCATCGAAGCCTCGGGCGGAATGCAGGTGTAGGACCACTGATTAGCCCGAATTTTAGCGGATTTCACGGATTTTGTGGACGATTCGCTTTCCAACCAAAAGCAAAAAGGCTGCCCGTATGGACAGCCTTTTTGCTTTTGGTGCGTAATGCCACCCATCTCAAATAAAACGTCCACAAAATCCGTGAAATCCGCTAAAATCCGTGCTAATCAGTGGTCTAGAAGCGGAATAGCGGGCGGGCCGGGTTCCAGGCTCCCAGGCCCCACGGAATCATGAGCAGCACGAGTAGCAGCGCGATGCCGAAGTAGGTAAAGGCTTTCTTGTGCTTGAGCGTGTCGCTGGACGCTTTTTTAAGGGCAATGCGACCCACCTGGGCTAGTACGGCGGCGATTATCATTATCGCAATGTGCTCCATGCCGAAGAAGCGCTTGGTGGGGTCGTGCATGGCGCCAGGCTGCTTCATGGCGTTCAGGCCCCAGGGGCTGAGGCCAAAGTAAAGGCCCAGGCCCACAATGACTTGCAGCCACATGAAGCCCGAAAACGAAGCACTCACGGCATTATCGCCCTTCGTGAAGGGCCGGCGGCCGGTCCAGCCTGCGTAAGCCCGAAATACGGCGAGCAAGCCCGCACCCAGCACAAACCACCGCAGCCACGAATGAAGAATAAGAAGAATTTGGTACATGCGTAAAAGGCGAAAGCGCCGGGCAGCCCGGCCGGTGAAAAACTGCCGCGAAGCTACGGGCCGCAGCCGGTACCTAAGAAAACTCGCCCGGCTCGGGCACTGGCGCGGGCGCGCCGCCGCGCGCCGCCTTGGCCCGCTGCTCGTCCCGAATGGCCACGGCCAGCGCGATAAAAATGGAAAGAAAGGGCAGCACCATGCCCAGCACAAACCACTTGAGCCGCGAGTGTCCGTGCGAGTAGGCAATGTACATCGTGACCGAGGCCAGCAGCATATCCAGGAACACCAGGAATAGCGCGCCAAAGAAGTAGGTAGCAAACATAAATTACCGGGCTTTGCCGCGTTTCACCAGGTAGGCGTGCAGCACTTTGTCGAACGGCTCGCGCACGTCAACGGGTATAAAATCAATCTTGAGCTGGCCGCAGCGCAGCGCCAGGTCTTCCTCAAACTGCCGCATGGCCGCCCGGTACTGCTCGCGCACCTGCGCCGGCTGAAGGCGAATTTCCTGGCCCGTCTCCACATCTTCAAAAATGTAGGGCCGGTCCTGAAAGTCAAAATTATGCTCCGTGGCCCGGTCCAGCACGTGAAACACCAGCACCTCGTGGTGCTGGTGGCGCAGGTGCTGCAAGGCCGCCAAGGCGGCCTCCTGCTCGGCCGCCCCGCGCCCCAGCATATCACTAAACAAGATGACGAGCGAGCGCTTGGGAATCTGCTGGGCAATGGCGTGCAGCACGCCGGCCACGTCGGTGGCCTGGCCGGGCCGGCTGGGGGGGGTAGGGCGCTCCAAGAGCTGTTGTAGCGCCAGCAGCAGCGTGTGGCGGTGCGACGAGGTGGAGCGCACCGGCGTTTGCAGCTCCACCCGCTCGCCAAATGTGACGAGGCCCACCGCATCGCGCTGCCGCTGGAGCAGCGTGGTGAGGGCCGCCGCCGCCAGCACCGCGAACTTCAGTTTCTCGTGGCCGGGGGCGGGGTAGTACATGCTCGGGCTCACGTCGAGCAGCAGGTGGGCGCGCAGGTTGGTTTCCTCCTCGTAGCGCTTCACGAAGAGCTTGTCGGTGCGGGCAAACACCTTCCAGTCCACGTGCCGGGTGCTGTCGCCGGGGTTGTAGAGGCGGTGCTCGCTAAACTCGACCGAAAAGCCGTGGTAGGGCGACTGGTGCAGGCCCGTGATAAAACCACCAACCAGCTGCCGCGCCAGCAGCTCCAGGTTTTCAAACGAGCGAATGGTGGCCAGGTCGAGCGCGGTTGAGGACATTGCGGGGGGTAGGGAATAGTAGTACGGATTTAGCAATCAGGTAGCTGCGCCAATCTAAAGCGGCGTTTATCGCAGGCCCTGCGCCAGTACGCGGAGAGCGGGTCACTGAAATAATCTTACGTGCTGATAAACAAGCCGCCCACCAGTTGGGTTTCGCCGGGGCAAAAGTCGAATTTAAGGACGTCTTTTCGGCTCTATCTTTGCTTTAGCCAACGTAAGTTTAGCTGCGTAAAAATTAATATCCCCATTACTCTCCCCTCTCTTAACACGTGGAAGACCGCTACTCTAAGGACCAAGAAGAAATTTACTCGCACCGCATGAAGGCGGGTAAGCGCACGTATTTCTTCGACGTAAAAGCCACCCGTGGCCAGGATTATTACCTCACCATTACCGAAAGTAAGCGCCGCCCCGGCACCGACCCCGACGGCCCCGCCAGCTACGAAAAGCACAAGATTTTTCTCTACAAAGAGGACTTCAATAAGTTTATTGATGCCCTGCACGACGCCGTAGACTTCGTGCGCGATGAGCTGCTGACCGAGGAAGAAGTAGCCGAGCTTGACCGCCCGCGCCCCACCTTGGAGGGCGAGCAGCCCCGCCCCACCAGCAGCCCCGATGGCCAGGCAAATCGCGCTGCTGGGTATGACCCCGCCCCCGACCTGGGCGAGAGCACCTACTAACTACACGCAACGAACCAGAGGGGAAGAAAGAAGCAGTAGCCGCGCCGCTGTTCCGCATCAGGAGCAGCGGCGCTTTGCGTTGGTGCCCCGCGCCGCCACCCGCCGTACCTTTGCCCCAGAATTGTGGGCAACTCATAATTCATAACTCACAACTCATAACTCCACAAAATGGGCCTCCGCTGCGGTATTGTCGGCCTGCCGAATGTCGGCAAATCCACGCTTTTCAACGCGTTATCCAACGCCAAGGCCGAATCGGCCAACTATCCTTTCTGCACCATTGAGCCCAACGTGGGCGTGATAACCGTGCCCGACGAGCGCCTCCAAATTCTGGAAGCCCTCGTGAACCCGAAGCGCGTGCTGCCCACCATCATTGAGTTTGTGGATATCGCGGGCCTGGTAAAAGGCGCTAGCAAGGGCGAAGGTCTGGGTAATAAATTCCTGGCCAATATCCGCGAGGTGGACGCCATCATTCACGTGGTGCGCTGCTTCGACGACCCCAACATCGTGCACGTGGCCGGGGGGGTAGACCCCGTCTTTGACAAGGACGTAATCGACACCGAGCTGCAACTCAAAGACCTCGAAAGCATCGACAAGAAGCTGGTGAAGAGCGAGCGCAGCGCCAAGGCCGGCGACGCCGTAGCCAAGAAGGAAGTGGTGGGCCTGCAGAAATTCAAGCAAGCCCTCGAAGCCGGCCAAAATGCCCGCGCCGTGGCTGCTACCGAAGACGACCTCATCGCCATGGCCGACTTGCAGCTGCTCACCATCAAGCCCGTTATTTACGTGGCCAACGTGGACGAGGCCAGCATTGCCACCGACGGCAACCAGCACGTGGCCGCCCTGCGCGCGCACGTGAAGGCCGAAGGTGCCCAGGTAGTGCTGGTGTCGGCCGCCATCGAGGCGCAGATTGCCGACATGGAAGACCCCGAGGAAAAAGAAATGTTCCTGGGCGAGTACGGTCTCACCGAGTCGGGCCTCAACAAGCTCATCCGCGCCAGCTACGAGTTGCTGAACCTCATCACTTATTTCACGGCCGGCGTGCAGGAGGTGCGCGCCTGGACGGTGCACCGCGGCGACAAAGCTCCCGCCGCCGCCGGCGTCATCCACTCCGACTTCGAGAAGGGCTTCATCCGCGCCGAGGTCATCAAGCTGCCTGATTACCAAGAATATAAAACCGAGGTAAAAATCAAGGAAGCCGGCAAAATGGCCGTCGAAGGCAAAGACTACGTGGTGCAGGACGGCGACATCATGCACTTCCGGTTTAATGTGTAACGCGGAGCGCCGTTAGCGGTATCTTGCAAGCCCCAGCCGGTAACGGTTGGGGCTTTTTACGTTAAGGATAATTAAAAATGGAGGATGAAAAATACCCGGCTTGACTAGCTGATAAAGTATTGAACCTAAACTTTGACTGGAATTCGGCTACCAAGGTTTCGATGCAGGAGCTAATGGAGAACATTACGTTGCATGACTCATACTGGTACAATACATACGTGGCAGGTGAAAACGCTTGGGTGCTAATAATTAACCTAGATGCTATTTGGAACAAAGAATTTTGCCACAATATGGAGGAGTGGCCTTTTCTGATTATCAAGTTCCAAAAAGTATTCTGTTCATTTCAGGACTTTGGTGAGCATGACCTTAATTACCGAACAATAGGCGATGCGGAAGTGGTGAAAATAGAAGGTAGGGATTTTGCTGACTGGATGGATTTCACAAAACTCGCCGGGTTCTTGCCACTGAATATTTTGCAGAAACTGCAAGACGAAATTGGTTTAACTCGCACTGAAATATCCACAGTTTATGGTGGTTCCTTATCGTTGGTTCATGCGCCGGCAGTCGAGGTTTTGCTATACTCTGAGCAAGGCAGCCAGTTGTCAGTCAATTTACTCGCACCGCAATAAAATGCTGCCGCTAGCCCTGCGCTGCAAAACGGCGGCTAGCGGCGGCGGCCTTCATTAAAACACGACCTGCTCGGCGCGGCGCAGCCAGGCTTCGTCGATGCGGGCGCCCAGGCCGGGGCTGGTCGGCATTTCGACTACGCCGTTGGCGCGGTACTGGATGCCGCCCACCACGGGGTCTTCGGCAAATAGGAGCGGCGTATCAACGTCGAGGTGGCGGATGGCGTCGTTGGTGAGGGCCAGGTGGGCGGCGGCCGTCATGCCCAGGCGCGATTCGAGGAAACCGCCTACTCGCAGGGTGAGGCCGGCCGCCGCCCCGAGGCGCGCAATCTTGCCGGCCCGGTGAAAGCCCGACGACTTGCCGAGCTTGATGTTGAGCTGTTGGCAGGCCCCGAGCGCAATGAGGCGGGCCGCGTCGTGCTCGTCGCCGCAGCTTTCGTCGGCCATAATGGGGATGGGCGAGGCCGCCGACACCCGGCTCAGCTCCATGAAGTGGTGGCGCAAAATGGGCTCTTCGCAATGCTCGATGTTGAATTCGGCCAGGGCTTGCAATACCGCAATGGCGTAGTCGGCCGTTTGCCAGCCCTGGTTAGCGTCGATGCGCAGCGGGTGCGTCGGCCCGATGCCCGCGCGGATGGCCCGGATGCGGGCCACGTCCAACTCCAGGGTTTGGCCCAGCTTCACCTTGATGGCCGGAAAGCCCTGCTGCTGAAACCGCACGGCATCGGCCTGCATCTTGGCCACCGGGCCGAGGCTCACGGTCATGTCGGTGTGCAGCACTTTATCGGCGCGGCCGCCTAGGAAGGCGTATATCGGCAGGCCCGCGTGCTGGGCCGCAATATCATGCAGGGCAATATCGAAGGCGCTTTTGATGCTGCTATTGCCGTAGATGATGCGGTCCATCTCGGCCAGGCAGCCGGCCAGGTCCAGCGCGTCGCGGCCCTTCAGTGCCGGGGCAAAATACTGCGCCACGAGGAAGCACGTATCCACGCTCTCGCCGTTGATGGTGAGGAAGGGGCTGCACTCGCCAAAGCCGGTGGCGCCGCCGGCCGTGCGCAGCACTACTACCACATTCTGCACGTGGTGCAGCGGGCCGAGCGAAATGACAAACGGCTCGTGCAGGGGCACCAGCAGCTTGTAGATGCCAATAAAGTCGATGGTGGTATCGCGCATGAAAGGAAGGAAATAACGACGGACAGGCTGGGTTCTGCGCCGCGAAGTACGGCCTTTTCCGTGACCCCGGCCAGCCGGCTGGCCCGTGCCGGGCGTGCGAAAACCCCGGCCCCGTGCCCTATCTTTGCCCCCCGCTAAAACATAGCCCTACCCCCTCCTATGAAGTTCATTGTTTCGTCCTCGGCCCTGCTCAAGCAGCTCCAGAGCATCAACGGCGTGGTTACGAACAATCCCGTGGTGCCCATTCTGGAGAACTTTCTCTTTGAGATTGAGCCCGGCAAGCTCACCATCACCGCCTCCGACCTGGAGACGAGCATGATGACCGAGCTGCCCATCGAGTCGCGCGAGTCGGGGCGCATCGCGGCGCCGGCCCGCATCCTGCTCGACACGCTCAAGAACCTGCCCGACCAGCCCGTGACCTTCACCCTGGACGAGGAAACCTACACTATCGAAATCAGCTCGGCCAACGGCCGCTACAAGCTGGCCGGCGAAAACGCCGCCGACTTCCCCCGCGTGCCGGTAGTAAAGGGCTCGGCGCCGGTCGAGATGCCGTCGTCGTCGCTGGCGCGGGCTATCAATAAGACAATTTTTGCGGTGAGCACCGACGAGCTGCGGCCGGCCATGACGGGCATCTTGGTGCAGCTGGGCGAGGCGCAGGTGACGTTCGTGGCCACCGATGGCCACCGCTTGCTGCGTTACCGCCGCCAGGACGTGGGCGCCGGCCAAACGGCCAACCTCATCATTCCGCGCAAGGCCTTCAACCTGCTGAAAAGCTCCCTACCCTCCGAGGCCACGCCGGTGCGGATTGAGTTCAATCAGAGCAATGCCTTCTTCTCGTTCAACCAGATGCGCCTGGTGTGCCGCCTCATCGACGAGCGCTACCCCGACTACGAGAACGTAATCCCGGTGAGCAATCCTAATAAGCTGACCATCAACCGCCAGGAGCTGCTGAACTCGGTGCGCCGCATCAGCATTTACTCCAACAAAACGACCCACCAGGTGCGCCTGCGCCTCACGGGCTCGGAGCTGGTGATTTCGGCCGAAGACCTCGATTTCAGCAACGAAGCCAAGGAAACGCTGGCCTGCCAGTACGACGGCGAGGACATGGAAATCGGCTTCAACGCCCGCTTCCTGCAAGAAATGCTGTCGAACATCGACTCCGAGGAAATCACCCTGGAGCTGAGCACGCCCAACCGCGCCGGCCTGCTCATGCCCGCCCAGGCCGATGAAAACGAAAGCATCCTGATGCTGGTGATGCCCGTGATGCTCAATAATTACGTCTAAATCGCAGATTTACGCAGATTGAGCGGATTTCGCAGATTCGAGCGGCGCGGCTAGCCAGGAATTTCCAGTCCTTGGCCCGTGCCGTGTGAAACTGCGTGCTGACGCTGGAATCTGCGAAATCTGCTCAATCTGCAAAATCTGCGATTCATGAAGAAGTCCGAAATCCGTTTTAGCATTGCCCTCGACGACCAGAAGGTGCCCGAAGCCATCAGCTGGCAGGCCACCGATGCGGGGCCCGATATTCAGTTTGCCAAGGCCATCAACGTGGCCATTTGGGACCGCAACGCCGATGCGACGATGAAAATCGACCTCTGGACCAAAGACATGCCCACCGATGCCATGAAGTACTTTGTGGTCGATAATATCGGTTCGATGGCCGAAACCATTCAGACGGCCACCGGCGACAAGAAAATGGCCGAGATGATGCGTAAGCTCTGCAAAGAACTAAGTGATTACATTGACGAGCAAGGCGCTAGCAATTAATAAAAAGCTAAAAGCTCAGTAACTAAACGAGGCCTTCCCCACACGGGAAAGGCCTCGTTTTGGTTTGCGCACAAGCTATTGCTTAGCGGAGCGTGCGGCCAAAGGGCTCGCCCGAACGCTTGGTACTCTTGGGCTTGGTGGGGCTCATCACGGCATCGTTGGCGCGGGCGGGGGTAGGGTTCTGCACCGAGTGGACCAGGTTGGAGGCCGAGGCGTTGTGGGCGTAGTTGCGGTCGGCCTGGGCGTAGCGCTTGCGGGCGTCGAAGTAGTCGGTGTACTGGTCGGTGGTGAGCACGGCTTGCAGCTCCTGGTCGCGCTCGTGGGCGATGGCCTTCGACTGCGTATTGAGCTGGTCGGGGCTGTTGGCGTATTGGCGTTCCGCGCTCTCCAGCTTGGTAATCTTATCGGTGTTGATGGCGCGCAGGCGGGCCGCCTGGTAGCCGTTGAGGCGCAGGTCGCGCGTCATTTGGTCGCTCAGGTGCTCGGCGCGGTCAGTCACGGCCGGGTTGAGGCGCGGGCTGGACTGCGTTTTATCCTGCGGCATGGGCGACGATGGGGCCGGCACCGGCGCAATCTGTTGGGCGCGCGCCGCAAAAGTGGTGGCCAGTAGCAAAAGGGCAAAAGCAGATTTCATGGGCCGGTAGGGCAGGGGTAGGAATGAAGCTAGCCAACTACCGCGCCAGTACCGGGCTGCGTAGGGCTGGCCTTTTTAACGCAGAAGCTGCCGGGTAGGTTAGGGAATGGTGACCACTACTTGCTACTTAAAACCTAGCCCTCAGGCTCAGAACTGATTTTTCCACATCATGCTTTCTACCGGCCGGTCGGTGCGCTCGTTGTATTTGGCCGACTGCTTGCGGTTGTAAAACGTTTGCACATCGCCCTGAATACCGAAGTAGATGAGCTGGCCAATGGGCATGCCGGGATACACCCGCACGGGCATCGACACGCTGATTTCCAGCGTCCAGTGGTTGCAAAAACCCACGTCGCCCTTGCCCGCGGTGGCGTGAATATCGATGCCCAGCCGGCCCACGCTGCTCTTGCCTTCGAGGAAGGGCACGTGGGCGTGGGTTTCGGTGTATTCCTCCGTCACGCCCAGGTACAGGATGCCCGGCTGGAGCACGAAGCCTTCGGTGGCCGACATCTCAAACGTCGTGATTGGGTTGTGGCGGCGGGCGTCGAGCACCGCGTCGTCGTAGGTAGCCAGGTAGCGGCCCAGGTGCACGTCGTAGGAGTTGGTACCGAGGCAGCCGGGGTCATAGGGCTGCACTACGATGGTACCGCGCTCCATTTCGGCGCGGATTTGCTGGTCGGTCAGAATCACGGATTTAGCGGATTTTAGCGGATTTCACGGACTTTGTGGACGAATTTGTCTGAGGGTGCGCGTGAAATCGGAAGGATAATTAGTTGTGCTCGTCGTCGTCGTACTCATCGGTGGGCAGCTCACCGGTTGACTGGGGGCGGAAGCGGCTGAAAAAACCGGGGCCCCGCTCGGCGGGGGGGGTAGGCGCGTCGGGGGCGGCGCCTTCGTCGTCGGTGGGGGGGTAGTAGGCCTGCTCCTGCTCGGCTTCGAGGTCGCGCACGCGGCGGCGCAGGCGGCGCTGCTCGGGCAGCAGGCTGGCCACCGTGTAGAGCAGCAGGCCAAAGGAGCCCAGGCTCAGCAGTAGCGTGAAGTAGCCAACCCAGCCGGGGCCGCCCGAGGAGGTAGGAGCCTCTTCCGTAAGCGCGCCGCTAGTGGGGTGGCTGGCGGGCTCGGCGGCGGTGGAGGGGGGTAGGGCCTCGTCGCCGGGGGCAGGGCCGTTGGTGGTGAGGGGGGCGGGGGCCGCCAGCGGCTCCTCGGGCTCGGCCGTGGCGGGCTTGGCGGCGGGGGCCGCGCTGGCGTTGAAGCGGGCCGTGGCCTGCTTGATGACGCGCTGCTCGTTACGGATGAGGGCCGATTTTTCATCGCGCGGCAAACCCCGGATAAAAAACTCAAAGTTGCGGTCGCGCAGCACGCCGCTCAGCTGCTTCTCAAACTCGGCCAGGGTGAGCGGACCGTTGCCGAAGCGGGTTTTGTAGCGCTCGGCCACGCCGTTGTAGTTCTGAAACAGCTTCTGCAGCTCGGCATTGTTCTCAAAGTTGGCGAATTGCTGGCGGGCGGCGGCGGTGCGCAGGTTTTCGGGGTATTTCTGCCGCGTGAAGTGCTTGTCGTACACCGTTTCGAAGGTGCGGAAATTCAACTCATCAATGGTGTGGTCAAACAGCTGCTTGTTGGCCGCGGCGGGTGTTTGGGCCTGGGCCAGCAGCGGAAAAAAGAGGAGCAGCTTGAACAGAAAACGCATAGCACAGGTCGGCGCGAAGGGTAGGAAATAGTGGAGGCGCGGGGGGTAGGGTCGCGCAAGCACCCTACCCCCCGCGCTAACAATATCAGGCGTGCGCCTCAATGAGCGCCTCGCGGCAGGCGGTGAGGTACTTGTCCACCAGCTCGTCGGTGATGGCTGTCGAGATGAACAACGCCTCAAACTGCGAGGGCGCCAGGTAGATGCCGCGCCGCAGCATGGCGTGGAAGTAGCGCCCAAACGCCGGTAGGTCGGCTTGCTTGGCGTCCTCCAGGTTGGTCACCGGCTCGGGGGTGAAAAACAGGCTGAACATGGAGCCCACTTGGTTCACGGTGTAGTTCAGGCCCAATTCCTGGGCAATCTGGCGGGTGCCGTCGGCCAGGCGCGTGCTGGTGGCTTCGAGCTGCTGGTACACCTCGGGGTGCTCGTGCAGGTAGCGCAGCTGGGCTAGGCCGGCGGCGGTGGCCAGCGGGTTGCCCGAGAGCGTGCCCGCCTGGTACACTTTGCCGGCCGGCGCCACCTGGTTCATAATGTCGGCCCTACCCCCGTAGGCGCCCACGGGCAGGCCGCCGCCAATGATTTTGCCCAGCGTCGTCATATCGGGCACCACGCCAAAGCGCTCCTGCGCGCCACCCGCCGCGAGGCGGAAGCCCGTCATCACTTCATCAAAAATGAGCACGATGCCGTGCTGGGTGCACAGCCCGCGCAGCCCGGCCAGGAAGCCAGGGGCCGGCGCCACAAGGCCCATGTTGCCCACCACCGGCTCGATGATGATGGCGGCCAGCTGGCCGGGGTTGGCTGCGATGGTGGCCTCCACGGCGGCCAGGTCGTTGTAGGGCACGGTGAGGGTGTCCTGCGCCACGCCCAGCGTCACGCCCAGCGAGTCGGGGGCGCCCAGCGTGAGCGCGCCCGAGCCGGCGGCAATCAGAAACGAGTCGCCGTGCCCGTGGTAGCAGCCCTCAAACTTGAGGATTTTGGCGCGGCCCGTGTAGCCCCGCGCCACCCGAATGGCCGACATGGTGGCCTCGGTGCCGGAGTTCACGAGCCGGACTTTCTCCAGGCTGGGCACCATTTCGATGAGCAGCTCGGCCATCTCAACTTCGCGCCGGGTGGGCGCTCCAAACGAGAACGAGTTGGGTAAGGTCTGGGCCAGCGCCTCCTGCACCGCCGGGAAGGCGTGGCCGAGTATCATCGGTCCCCAGGAGTTAATGAAATCAACGTATTGATTGCCATCAACATCAGTAAGCCAGGCTCCCTGGGCCGACTGCATAAAAATGGGCGCCCCCCCCACCGAGCGGAAGGCCCGCACCGGCGAGTTGACCCCGCCCGGAATCAGCTCCTGGGCGCGGGCAAATAAGTTTTCGGAAGTAGTCACGCTAGCGTAGTGGGTAATAAGTAAAGTAATGGGTAACAGGTAGCTGGAGGGTAGGGGAAATAGTATTAGCCCTTGCTCTACTATCTAGTACTTAGCGCAGCAGCTGCGGCTCCAGGTTGCTGAGCTTGAGTAGTGGCACAGTTTGGTTGTCGTGGGCACCGCCGGGGTAGGTAAGGCCTTCAAAAATGGCTCCCGGCTGCGGCGGCTCGGTGGCCAGCGCGCTTTGGAAGGCCGGGCCGTACTCCAGCAACGCATTGGCAAAGAACAACAGCAGCTCGAAACCCTGGTTGGCAAACACGGAGGGCGGCAGCTTTTGCTGGGTCAGGTAGAGCTGGCGAAAGCGCCGGTAGCCCAGGCCCTGCCGGTCAAAGTAGCGCGGCTGGTAATAATACACGCCCGCGCTGCCCAGCTGCCCCACGCCGAGGCTGGGGTTGTCGAGCCAGGTGCCGGGCACCAGCAGCGCCGGGCGGCTGGCCGCCGGTACCTGGCCCAGCGCCGCGAAGGCGGCCGGCCCCACCTTGCGGTTATCAGAAGCCACCACCACATGGCTGGCTCCCATCAGCTCGGCGGGCACGAGGGCGGTGGCCAGGCTGGCTGCATCGTCGGGCCGAAAGGTGTGGGTAGCCGTGAGGTGGCCGCCCGCCGCCTCGTAGGCCGCCTGGTAGGCGGTGGCAAAGTCGTTCTCATCCTTGCTGTCTTCGTGCAGCAGCACGGCCGGCCGGCCAATGCCAAACGAGGTGGCCGCAAACTGCGCCGCCACGCGCCCCTGGGTGGCGGCGCTCGGCGCGTAGAGGTAGTGGTAGGGGTTGTCCTGCACCAGGCTGGCATCCTGCGAGAGCGGGTTGATGCAGATAATCTGGTGGTCGCGGGCGTAGCGGGCCAGCAGCTTGGCCCCCGATTTATACACTGGCCCAATGAGCATATCCAGGCCCGCCAGCTCGGGCAGGGCCAGCACGCTCTTGAGCGCCAGGGTGTCGGCGCCCGTGTCGTAGGCAAAAAGCTGCACCGGGTGGCCGGCGCGCTGGAGCGAGTCCTGGGCCAGGCGCAGGCCGGCGTAGAGGTCCGTCACAAACTGATTTTTGCGCTGCGTCTGCCAGCTGTTATCCTGCAGCTCGAAGGGTAGCAATACGCCAATGTTGTAGGTGCCCTTGCGCGCCAGCGCCTTGGGAACCGCCGGGGCCGCCAACGCCGACGCGTACCGATTGCGGTCGAGCTTAAACTGCGTCACGAGCGCGTCGAGCTGCTGGCGGTCGGCGTCGGGGAGGGGGGTAGTGGTCAGTAAAAAATCAGCGTAGAGCCGGCCAATGAGCTTGCTCTGGGGGTAGCGCTTCAGCAGGCGCTGCCAGGTGGCGCGGTCCTTTAGCCTGGCCAGGTAAGTGGTTTGCATGGCCTCGCGCGGGGCGGCGTATGGCTCGGCGGGCAGCTGGCCCAGGGTGCGCAGGGCGGTGTCGTAGTCGCCCTGCTCAAACGAAACCTGGCCCTGCAAGTACAGCGCCTCGCTCAGGCCGGGGTAGGTAGGGTACTGGTTGCGCAGCAGGTTGAGCATTTGCTCGGCTTCGGCCCACTGGCCCAGGCGGGTGGCGGCCACCGCGTAGAGGTAGGCCGCGTCGGGGGCCTGGGCAAAGTGGTTGATGGGCTGCGCCAGCGGCTCCAACTCCTGCATGGCCGCGGCGTAGTGGCCTTGGTCAAGCTGGGTTTTGCCGGTGCGGTAGCGCGTGAGCTGGCCCTGGGCGGCCGCGCCCAGGCTCAGTAAAAGGAGGGGTAGCAAGAACAGCCGCCGCCACGGCAGCGGGGCAACGGCACGGTACAAACAGGTCATGGGGGGTAGGGAAGGCCGGGTTGGCCGCTGCAAAGGTACGCCCGGCCAGGGAGGGCCCGAAAGCAACCCGCGCGGCTCCGCTGCCTACCTTAGTGTTGGTGGCCCCGCCGCCGCGCGCCGCTGGCCACCACTTTGTCCTGAACTTTGCGAAACAGCTTTTTACGCCGATGTACTTGACTATGCCTCTGTCGTTGCCTGCCCTGCGCCGCCGCCTGCCGCTGCTTCTGGTACTGGGTTTGTCGCTGGCCCTGAGCTTCGCGCTCATCGCCGTGCGGATACTCATCACCCGGCAGCTGCTGTTCGTCTTTCTACTCTGGAACTTGTTTCTGGCCGCCATTCCGTTTGGGCTAAGCGCGGCGCTGCACCTGGCCGCCCGGCCGCCGCGGGCGCGGCTACTGCTGCCCATTGGGGCGGTGTGGCTGCTGTTTTTTCCCAACGCGCCCTACCTCGTCACCGACCTCTTTCACCTGGTGCCCCACGCCGGGGTGCCCTATTGGTACGACCTGGCGCTCATCCTGTCCTGCGCCTGGAATGGCCTGATGCTGGCCTTCGCCTCGCTGCTCGATATGCACTCGCTGGTGCGCCAGCGCCTGGGTTTCGTAGCCGGGTGGGGGTTCGTGACGATGGCGCTGGGCCTCAGCGCCTTTGGCGTGTACCTGGGCCGCTACCTGCGCTACAATTCCTGGGATATTCTCAACAACCCCTTCACCCTGGTCTACGACATTGTGCAGCGCTTCCTGCATCCCTTCCACAACTGGCAAACCTGGGGCGTGACGGTCGTGTTCTGGGCCTTCCTGCTCATTGCCTACGCCACCGTGCGCCTGCTGGGGCAGGGTAGGGAGCTGGCGATGCGGGAGGAAGACGACTAGGGCTTTATCTTGCCGTGCCTTGCCACGCGGCCAGCTCCTGCCGCCGCTCGCGCTCGGCGCGGGCCAGCAGCGCCGGTGCCGGCCCGGTGCCGAGGTAGAGGGTAGTGCCCCGCTCGCGGGCGTAGGGGTTCGTTAGTTCGCCCACTTTCACGAAGTGCTGGAAATAGGGTGCCAGCCCGGCCGGGTGGCCCTCGCCCACCAGCAGCAAGTGGCGATAGGGCCGCGCCGGCCACGCCGGAAACCAGTGCAGGTAGCTGCCATTGAAGCTGGTGGCGGCGGGCATGAGCCGGTCGCGGTTGTAGTAGTTGATGGCCCCGGCCTGGCCGTAGTCGTCGCACTTGATGAGCGTGCGGGCCCGCGTTGAGTCGGGCAGGGCCTGGTAGGCCAGCCAGGTTTTATCGGCCAGCTCGCGCCAGCCCAGCATATCGGCAAAATCCTGGGGTAGGGGGTGGTCCTGGCCATCTTCCCAGCGGTTGAGGCCCAGCTTCTGGTGCAGGGGGCGCTGCCCCAGGCGCACCATCGCGGGGGGCGGCAACACGGGAAAAATATCGCGCACGATGGGTGCCCACAGCAGCAGCGGCAGCCCCAGCAGCGCCCACCGCCCGCCGCCACGCGGCGCCAGCTGCGCCTGCCACCACACCGTGCCCACCGCAAACAGCGCCGGGTAGTAGCCCAGGCCATAGTAGCCCTTGCCGTGCAAGCTGGTGAGGATAAGCAGCCCCACCACATACACTACCCCCGCCGCGCGGGCCGCCGGCTGGGGCCGCCCGCGCAGCGCTGCCCACAGCCCCGGCACCCACACCAGCAGCGCCGCGAAGCACAGCAGCAGTTGCTGCTTCCAGAACTCAGCGGCCGTCACGTGCACCAGCTGCGTGTCGTGCAGCAGCGCCATGTGGTGCCGAAAGGGTAGGCCGTGCGCCAGCTGCCACCCCAGCGTAGGCGCGGCCACCAGCAGGGCCAGGCCCGCCGCCAGCCAAATGGGCCGCCGCCCCAGCGTGCGCGGGTCTGACACCAGCAGCGCCGCCAGCGCCGCCGCCCCAAAAAAGAACGTGGTATACTTATTCAGAATGCCTAGCCCCAGCACCAGGCCTAGCCAGTAGAGGTGGCGCGGCCGGCCGTCGGGCTGCGCGTGGCGCACCAGCAGGTAGGTGGCCAGCGTGAAGCTAAATACCTCAAAGGCATTGGGTTGAAACAGCAGGTTGAGCCGCCCATAGGCCGTGGTGAGGTAACACACGCCCGCCAGCGCCTGCGCCCACGGCCCGCCGCCCAGCCGCCGCGCTAGCCGCACCACCACGTATATCGTGCCCGCTCCCCACAGCAGGGGCCAAAACTTGACCCAAAAAAAGCCGCCGCCCAGCGCCAGCGTCAGCCAGCTTTGCAGGGCCGTGAGGGGCGGCACCTCCAGGTAGCCCCAGGCCAGGTGGTGGCCGTAGTCGAGGTAGAGGTACTCATCGCGGTGCAGCTCGTAGGTGCCGTAGCCCGCCAGCGCCAGGCCCGACACGAACTTTATCAGCGCGAAAAGCAGGGGTAGGCGGTGATTCATATACAATTAACAGTTATCAATCATCAATCATCAATTATCAGTCAGCCTAGCTGTTATGGCTGCGCAAGCTCGCTAAGAGAGATGATAAGAAGCAACCAGGGTGGTAAACTGCTCCTTATCGCCCGCCTGCCGTTCTTTGCTCACTGACAATTGATGATTGATAATTGAAATGTGGTTTCGCCTGCTCTCTACCCGCCGCTACCCCGACCGCCCCGCCGAGGTGCCTACCCCCGGCCGCTCGCCCTACCTGGCCGACTATGACCGCGTGGTGTTCTCGTCGGCTTTCCGGCGCTTGCAGCGCAAAACCCAGGTGATGCCGCTGCCCGAAACCGACTTCGTGCACACCCGCCTCACGCACTCGCTCGAAACCGCCTGCGTGGGCCGCTCGCTGGGCCGCCTCTCGGCCCGCCGCGTGCTCGAAAACGACCCCGACATTGCCCGCGAATTGCCCGATTTCGCCCAGGACTGCGGCGACATCGTGGCCGCCGCCTGCCTGGCCCACGACATCGGCAACCCACCCTTCGGCCACTCGGGCGAGGATGCCATCTCGGCCTACTTCGCCAGCCGGGCCGCCGAGCGCTTCATCACCGGCCTGAGTGCGGCCGAGCAAGCCGATTTGCAGCACTTTGAGGGCAACGCGGCGGGCTTTCGCATCCTTACCCACACCTACCCGGCGCTCAGTAGCGGCTCGGCCGGCCTGGGGCTCACGTATGCCACGCTGGGCGCGTTTACCAAGTACCCGCGCCCCTCGCTCATCGCCGCTGAGAAGAAGCAAAATGGCGCCAGTGAGAAGAAATACGGCCATTTTCAGACTGAAAACCCGCGCTTCAAGCTGGTAGCCGCGGAGCTGGGCCTGCGAGCCAAGGATGCCCCGGCCGGCTTCTACCACCGCCACCCGCTGGCTTTCCTGGTCGAGGCCGCCGACGATATCTGCTACCGCATCATCGACTTCGAAGATGGCCTCAAGCTGGGCCTCATCGACCACGAGCGCGGCCTGGCCCTGCTGCGCCAGCTGCGCGCCGCCGCGCCCAATGCCCGCCCCAAAGGCAGCGGCAGCGGCGGTTTGGAGTGGCGCGACTGGCAGGAGGAGCTGGGCTACCTGCGCGCCACGCTCATCGGCCAGCTCGTGGACGAAACCGCCACCCGCTTCGCCCAGCACGCGCCCGCCATCCTGGCCGGTACCTACGATGCCTCGCTCATCAAGGAATTGACCGGCTACTCGTTTTTACAGGAAATCCAGCAATTGAGCATCGACAAGCTCTACCGCTCGCGCCCGGTACTCGAAATCGAAGCCGCCGGCTTCGAAGTGCTCGGCGGCTTGCTCGATGCCTTCCTCTGCGCCATTTTTGACAAGAAGGAAAACCACCGCTCGCGCAAGTTGCTCGACCTCCTACCCCCCCAGTTCCGGGCCATCGGCCCGCAATCCGGCGCTTCCGCCTACGAGCAGATTTTATTGCTGACCGACTACGTAGCCGGCATGACCGACCAGCACGCGCTAAGCCTGTACAAGACGATTAAAGGAATTGAGCTGCCGAAGGGATATTAAAGAGACTGTTTACAATGGAAAACTTTTAGCACTGGATAGCCATATCAAACAAAATGTTAAGAATAATAAAGCAAGCGCAACAACGATAATGAGTGCAAACCAGCCGAATTTATACAAGGCGACTTCCCACTTTATCAAGTTGGCATCTTCTATCATAAAATAAATGGCGCGTAGTGCCCAAAAAGCAACGCCTATGCACGGCAGCAACAGACTAAATATTCTTAAAAGACGCATCTGAATAGCCAATGCTGAAATTAGTTATTCAGTGAGGTAATGCTCGCTGTTGTGCAGGGTTACCATATTTTCCAGCAGTTGCTCGATGAGCAGCCGGCCCTTCCACACCGATTTTAGCTTGCCCCGAATCTGCGCGGCCGTTTGCACGAACTCAGCTTCTTCCGCTGCTTCGTGGCCTTCAAAAACTATTAATTTCTCCACCATTTCCTCCGTCATTTCGGGGTGAAACTGGAGGCCGACAATACCGTCGCCCCATACGTAGCCCTGCGCCGCGCAGCCCGCCGACATGCCCACCCGCACCGCGCCCGGCGGCACCGTAAATGTATCGACGTGCCAGTGTAACACCGTGGCCTTGTCGGGCCAGCCGCGCAGCAGCGGGTGGCTCAATGCTTTGGCCGCGAAGCGCACCGTCCAAAAGCCGATTTCGGGCGCGGGGTTGCGCCGTACTTCGCCGCCCAGCGCCTGCGCCACCAGCTGCGCGCCCAGGCAAATGGCCAGCGTGAGCTTGCCCGCCCGCAGCACCTCGCGCAAAAAAGCCTTTTCCGCCACTATCCAGGGGAACTCGGCCTCGTCATGCACGCTCATCGCCCCACCCAGAATCAGCAACCCATCAAACGCACTTAGCGCCGGAAAGGTGGGGTAGGGCTCAAAAAGCCGCGTAAAGGTGAGCGCGTGGCCATGCGCGGCCAGCCAGGCAGCGGCGTGGCCGGGGCCTTCGTCGGGCAGGTGTTGGAGGCAATGCCAGCGCATGAAAAAAATCTATCCGACCAAGTTAGTGACACCGATTCTCTGCGCCAAAGTGGCATTGGTCACCGTGTACACCCGCTCCTGCGGCACGTGCAGCTGGTCGAGCTGCCGGTTATCCACATGAAGTTTTTGCTGCTTTACAAAGTCGGTAATGTCCTCAATACGCGTGACTTGCTGCTTGCCAAATAGCTCCAGTGTATCATTTTTGAGGCCGAGCTGCAAGGCCCGCCGGATGAGCTTGCCGCCGGAAGGGCTATGGTCGGGGTCCCATTGCAGACGCACGTTTTTGGTGGCCAATTCCTGTTTCCAGACCTCGACCGATTCGTAATTTCCTGCCGTGAAAGTCGAGAATACAGCTTGGCTGAGAACCTCCTCGAAGGCCGTTTTATCGAGCCAAAGTGCTAATACACGCTCCTGATTTTCTTTACTGGCCCAGCCGCAGCGGAACATCATCCACAAAAAATTAGGCTTAATCCACGACATGCGGCCGTAGCTAAAGCTAGCACCACCCAGGTACTGGTTTTCGACGGCAAACCGGGCGATGTTCGGATTATATGCCTGGTAAACCACCACCTGCGTCGTGGTTTGATGGGCAACAATGTGTTGCCCATCGACCGGTAAAAACTGCTGAGAAACTGAATAAAGCTCCGTGCTGAGGTTCATGGCTTACTGGTTGTGGCCAACTACTCCCACTCAATCGTCGCCGGCGGCTTGCTCGAAATATCGTAGACCACGCGATTAATCCCGCGCACCTGGTTGATAATCCGATTGCTGACGTCGGCCAGGAAGTCGTAGGGTAGGTGGGCCCAGTCAGCCGTCATGCCATCCACGCTCGTCACGGCGCGCAGGGCTACCACGCGCTCGTAGGTGCGCTCGTCGCCCATCACGCCCACGCTCTGCACGGGCAGCAGCATGGCACCGGCCTGCCACACCTGCTCGTAGAGGCCGCGCTCCTTCAGCAGGTTGATAAAGACGCCGTCGGCGCGCTGCAGCAGGTCCACTTTCTCGGGCGTGATGTCGCCCAGGATGCGGATGCCCAGGCCGGGGCCGGGGAAGGGGTGGCGGTTGAGAATCTCGCCAGGCAGGCCCAGCGCGGCGCCCACCTCGCGCACCTCGTCCTTGAAAAGCATGCGCAACGGCTCCACGATTTTGAGGTTCATTTTCTCGGGCAGGCCGCCCACGTTGTGGTGGCTCTTGATGGTCACGGCCGGCCCGCCGTGCACCGATACCGACTCAATCACGTCGGGGTAAATGGTGCCCTGCGCCAGCCAGCGGGCGCCCTCCACCTGCTGCGCCTCGCGGTCAAACACCTCGATAAACGTGCGGCCGATGGCCTTGCGCTTCTGCTCGGGGTCGCTTAGTCCCTCAAGCGCCTTGTAAAACTCGGGCGCGGCCCGCACGCCGGTCACGTTCAGGCCCAGGCCCTCGTAGGCCTTCAGCACCGAGGCAAACTCATCCTGTCGCAGCAGGCCGTTATCGACAAAAATACCGTGCAGGCGCGGGCCGATGGCGCGGTGCAGCAGTAGCGCCGCCACCGACGAGTCTACCCCCCCCGACAGGCCCAGAATCACTTGGTCGCTAGGCCCAATGGTGGTTTGCAGCGCCTCCACCATCGAGTCCACGAAGTGCTCGGGCGTCCAGCTTTGGTCGCAGCCGCAGATGTTCACCACGAAGTTTGCGAGCAGCTGCTTGCCCTCCGTCGAGTGCGTCACCTCGGGGTGAAACTGGATGCCGTAGGTATCCTGGCCCGGCAGCTGGTAGGCGGCCACGGCCACCTCGGGCGTGCCGGCGATGACGCGGTAGGAGGGGGGTAGGGACTTGATGGTATCGCCGTGCGACATCCATACTTGCGTATCGAGGTGCAGGCCGCGCAGCAGCGGCGAGGCCTCGTCGAGGCTAGTCAGCCGCGCCCGGCCATACTCGCGGATAGTGGCTGGTAGCACCTCGCCGCCGCCCTGCTGGGCCAGCAGCTGCGCCCCGTAGCAAATGCCCAGCACCGGCACTTTACCCAAAATGCCGCTCAAATCGGGGTTGGGCGAGTCGGCGTCGCGCACCGAGCAGGGCGAGCCCGACAGAATAACGCCCCGCAGGTCGCCGGCACTGATGCGCTCGGCCAACTGAGGGGCGTGGGTGTAGGGGTGAATTTCGCAGAAGACGTGCAGCTCGCGAATGCGCCGGGCAATGAGCTGGGTGTACTGCGAACCGAAGTCCAGGATGAGAATTTGCTGCATAAAATCGCGGATTGGCGCAGATTGAGCTGATTTCGCAGATTCGGATGCCAATAAGCTGGCTTCTGGCTACGCGGCGCTGGCCAACCGTGGCGCAAAATTACCCTGAATTTGGCCGCCTGCCTGCGTCAATAGCAAGATTTTTGGGAGCTCCGAGACACAGCGTCGAAAAATATCCAACTTAAATCCACTCATTCTCAGTCTGAAGTGGCTTAGACGAGCGGTAGAATCTGCGTCATCAGTGCTATGTGTGCCAATCTGTGAGTATCTTTGTGCCGGCGAGTCAGAACGACCAGCTCCTACTGAACTCCCCCAGGGCCGGAAGGCAGCAAGGGTAGGTGGTTGAGCGGTGCGATTTTGGCTCGCTTTTTTTTGCCCTTTCCGGCCGGCCCACAGCCGCGCTTTTCTGCCCAAGTTTAGGCAGGTAGCGCGTAGCTTTGGGCCGGCTTTATTTTAAGCTGTTAGCTATCAGCTGCTAGCTGTTAGCTTTTTAATTTGATGCACTATTTCAAAGCTAACAGCTAGCAGCTGATAGCTAACAGCTTAAAAATGAAGTTTTTCATCGATACGGCCAACCTGGCCGAAATTCAGGAAGCCGTGGACCTCGGCGTGCTTGATGGCGTGACCACCAATCCCTCGCTGATGGCCAAGGAAGGCATCCGGGGCACCGACGCCGTGATGGCCCACTACCGCGCCATCTGCGAGATTGTGGACGGCGACGTGTCGGCCGAGGTAATCGCTACCGATTTTGAGGGCATCATCCGCGAGGGCGAGGCCCTGGCCGACCTGCACCCCAACATCGTGGTGAAAGTGCCCATGATTAAGGAGGGTATTAAAGCCATCAAGTACTTCAGCGACAAGGGTATTCGGACTAACTGCACGCTCATTTTCTCGGCCGGGCAGGCCCTGCTGGCCGCCAAGGCCGGCGCCACCTATGTGTCGCCCTTCGTGGGCCGCCTCGATGATATTGGCGCCGATGGCCTGGGCCTGATTGCCCAGATTATCGAGATTTTTGCTAACTATGGCTACGCCACTGAGGTGCTGGCCGCCAGCGTGCGCCACGTGCCGCACCTCATTCAGTGCGCCGAGCTGGGCGCCGACGTAGTCACCTGCCCGCTCAATGTCATCACCGGCCTGCTCAACCACCCGCTGACGGACAAGGGTTTAGCTGTCTTTCTGGCTGACCACCGGAAGGTAAATGCATAATACTTAAGATTGTGAATTGAAAAAGAACGTCATGCTGAACGTAGTGAAGCATCTCGCTCGCAGCAGTAATCCACTTGTTCAACGAAGCGAGCGAGATGCTTCACTACGTTCAGCATGACGTTCTTTTTTATTTCTATTTACCGCCGTGTACATTATCAAAGTAAAAGGCAAGGCCAAAATTCCGGATTACATCCAGCTGCGCGACGAGAATTTCGTGCTGATTGCGTATTTCCGGGCCGACCGGCCGCTCAAGGACCTGCACCGCTACGGCCTGGAGGGCCAGGAAGTGCCGCTGGCGGCCGTTATCGCGGAATTAGAATTTGGCAAGCTGCGCAAGCTAGAACTCTGACCTGAACTATGACCGAGCCAGTAGTGGAGTTGCACGGGGCCACCATCACCCAGGAAGAGCGCGCGGTGCTGGAGCACGTGTCGTTTGGGCTGGAAAAGAGCGAGTTTGTGTACCTGGTGGGCCGCACCGGGGCCGGCAAGTCGTCGCTGCTCAAAACGCTGTATGCCGACCTGCCGCTGCTGGTGGGCGCGGGCACCGTGGCGGGCTTCGATTTGGAGCGCCTACCCCCCGGTAAGGTGCCCTACCTGCGCCGGCGGCTGGGGATAGTGTTTCAGGATTTTCAATTGCTGAGTGACCGCACGGTGGGCGAAAACCTGCTGTTTGTGCTGAACGCCACTGGCTGGCGCGGTAAGGCCCGCAAACAGCAGCGCGTGCAGGAAGTGCTGACCCAGGTGGGCCTGAGTGGGGTAGGGGGCCGCATGCCGCACCGGCTCTCGGGTGGCGAGCAGCAGCGCGTGGTGATTGCGCGGGCGCTGCTCAACGAGCCCACGCTGCTGCTGGCCGACGAGCCCACCGGCAACCTCGACCCCGAAGTGGCCAGTGGTATTATGGAGCTGTTTGCGGAAATTAACCATGCGGGCACGGCCATCCTCATGGCGACGCACAATTTTCAGCTGCTCGAAAAATACCCGCACCGCGTGCTAACCTGCCAGGACGGGCAACTGCTGGACTCGGAACGGCGCTAGGAGATAGGGTATATGCACGCCGGCCTTTCCATCCTGATTCCGGTTTTTAACCGCGACGTAACCGCGCTGGTGGGTAGCCTGCGGGCCCAGGCCGGCGACTGGCCGGGCGAGGTCGAAATTTGCCTGCTGGATGACAAATCAACGGAGAGCTACCAGTTGCTGAACCGTCTGCTGGCAGCCTTGCCCGGCGTGCGCTACGAAGAGTTGCCAGCCAACGTGGGCCGCGCCGCCATCCGTAACCAGCTGGTTGCTATGGCTATGCACACGTGGCTACTGCTGCTGGATAATGACAGCCAGCTGCCCGATGGGCGGTTTCTGGCCCGCTACGCGCAAGCGTTGGCGGGGCCGCCGGCCGCGATTTTTATCGGCGGTACCAGCTACCTCCCTACCCCCCCCGCCGACCCCCGCCTGCGCTTGCGTTGGCACTACGGCCGCGCCCGCGAGATGCGCCCCGCCGCCGCCCGCCAGCGTGACCCCGGTGGCCAGCTTAGTATCAATAATGCGTTGGTAAAACGGGAGTTATTACTGCGCTACCCCCTCGATGAGTGCCTAAGTGGCTACGGCCACGAAGACACGCGCTTTGGCCTGGAGCTGGCGCGGGCCGGCGTGGTAGTGCAGCACATTGATAACCCCGTGCAGCACGACGGCCTGGAGCCGGCCGCCATTTTCCTGGAAAAAAGCTGCCAAGCCGTGCGCAACCTGGCGCAAGTGCTGCGCACCGACGGCCTGGGCGCCGATACGCGGCTGGTGCGGGCGGCCACGCGCCTGCGCCGGCTGAGGCTGGCCGGGGTGGTCCGCGCCAGCCTGGGGGCACTGGAGCCAGCCTTGCGGTGGCACTTGCTGTCGGCCCGGCCGAGCCTGCGGGCGCTCGATGCGCTTAAGCTGTGTTGGCTGCTGCAAGAAGTGGGGTAGGAGCGCCAGTATCTTTGGCGCTCGCCGTTGTGCCCCGCTGTTTTGTCCGCTTTGCCGCCTATTCACCTCCTCGACCTTGCCGCTGAGCACGCCGCCTACCAGGCCGAGCTGGACGCGGCCTGGCGCGACACCGTGCAGCAGGCCGCGTTCATCCAGGGGCCGGCCGTGGGCGCGTTTGCTGCCGAGCTGGGCGCGCACCTGGGCGGCGCGCACGTGGTGCCCTGCGCCAACGGCACCGACGCCCTCACCCTGGCGCTGCTGAGCCTGGCCCTACCCCCCGGTGCGGAGGTCATCGTGCCGGCCTTCACCTACGTGGCCACGCTGGAGGCCGCCGCGCTGCTGGGCCTGCGGCCCGTGCTGGTGGATGTATTGCCCGGTACATTTAACGTGGACCCGGCGGCTGTGCGGGCAGCCCTCACGCCGCGCACGGGGGCGGTGGTGGCGGTGCACTTGTTTGGGCAATGTGCTGATTTAGAAGAGCTTATCAGAATTTGCCAGGCGGCTGGCGTGGCTTTAATTGAGGACAATGCCCAGGCGCTGGGCGCCACGTTCACCTTTGCCAGCGGCAGCACGACCTACGCCGGCACGGTGGGCGAGGTGGGCACCACCTCGTTTTTTCCCAGCAAAAACCTGGGTTGCCTCGGCGACGGTGGCGCGCTCCTCACCCGCGATGCGACCCGCGCGGCCCTGCTGCACCAACTCGCCAACCACGGCCAGAGCCAGAAATACCTGCACCAGCGCATCGGCCTCAACTCGCGCCTCGATACCCTGCAAGCCGCCCTGTTGCGCGTGAAGCTGCGCCACCTGCCGGCAGCCCAAGCCGCCCGCCAGGCCGTGGCCGCCCGCTACGACGTGGCGCTGACCGGCGTGGAGGGCCTGCAAATCCCGGCCTGCGACCCGCGCAGCAGCCACGTGTTTCACCAGTACACCATCACGGTGGCAGAGGGGGGTAGGCGCGACGCCATGCAGGCGCAGTTGAAAATGCACGGCATCCCGAGCGCGGTTTACTACCCCCTGCCGGTGCACGCGCAGCCGGCCTACGCGTACCTGGGCTACCGGGCGGGGCAGTTTCCGGTGGCCGAGCGGCTGTGCGGGCAGGTGCTGTCGCTGCCCGTGCATCCGGGATTGACGGCGGAGCAGGTGGCGTATGTGGTGAAGGTTTTATTAAATGCCATTAAGGAATGAAAAACCAACAACTCACTGAGTTCTGGCATGTGCTTGTATTGGGGATTATAAGCTGCGGGCTTGCCATCCCAATTTTATTTGCTTGCCAGAGGATATTCAATGACCATAGTCACGATGCCATTCTTGGATGGGCTATTGCTGTATTAGCCTTGGTTTTTTTATTCTTGGCTGTTTCCTGTTTGGGTTGGGAAATAATACTCCTGTATAAACGAAAGCTAAGTCCCTCCGCATCCGAGGCGCTGCCCTTTACCGTCTTTTTAGTAGGTTTAATTGCCGTGGTATTAGCAACAGGCTTGGTAGTAAGAGTATGAGTTTAGTCATGCAAAGAACCCAAGCTGTTCGCTTCGCCATCTGCGGCGTGGGCCACATCGGCCGCCGCCACGCGGCGCTGGTAGTGCGCCACGCTGGGGCTGCGCTGGTAGCGCTCATCGACGTGCGTGAGGAACTACGCGCCGGCCTCGCGGCCGAGTTTCCAGGCGTGCCGTTTTTCTTTTCCTTAGAAGAATACTTGCAAACCGGTCCCACGGCCGACGTGCTTACTGTGGCCACGCCCAACGGCCTGCACGCGCCGCAGGCCGTGGCGGGCCTGCGCGCCGGCCTGCACGTGGTGGTTGAAAAACCCATCGCGCTGCGCAAAACCGACGCCGAGCTCATCGTGCACACGGCCTTGCAAACCGGCCGGCTGGTTTTCGGCGTGATGCAAAACCGCTACTCGCCGCCCGCCGCCTGGCTCAAGCAGGTGTATGACGAGGGCCGGCTGGGCGAGGTGTTTCTGGTGCAGCTCAACTGCTTCTGGAACCGCGATGCGCGCTACTACCAGGCCGGCGGCTGGAAGGGCACGCAGGCCCTCGATGGCGGCACGCTCTTCACCCAGTTCAGCCATTTCGTGGATTTGCTGTACTGGGTGTTTGGCGATATTACCAACATTGCGGCCCGCTTCCGCGACTTCACGCACCAGGGCATCACCGAGTTTGAGGATAGCGGTCTGGTGACCTTCGACCTCGTGCGGGGGGGTAGCGGCACGCTCAGCTACAGCACCGCCGTGTGGGACCGCAACCTTGAAAGCTCCCTTACGGTGGTGGCCGCTCGCGGCTCGCTCAAACTCGGCGGCCAGTACCTCGATAAAGTCGAGTACTGCCACCTCCAGGACTATGCCCTACCCCCCCTGCCGCCCACCAACCCCGCCAACGACTACGGCTCCTACCAGGGCTCGGCCGCCAACCACGTGCAGGTCATCGAAAACGTGGTCGATACGGTGCAGCAGCGCAGCTTCGCCACCACCAACGCCCTCGAAGGCCTGAAAGTGGTGGAGATAATTGAGCGGATTTATGCCCTGCGCTAACTTGCCGGTATGAATCCTGACCTGGCCGCCCACTGGCACGCCCTCACCGCCCCGCTGCTGCCTGACCCCGCCCGCCGCGAGGCCGAGTACCAACAGCTGGTTGCCGCCTACTCAGACACCAGTCGGCACTACCACAACCTGGCGCACATCGCCAAGCTGCTGGCGCAAATAGCCCGCTTCCCGGTGCAGGATGCGACGGTGCTAGGCCTGGCCATCTGGTACCACGATGCCGTGTACAGCGCCCTGCGGCATGATAACGAGGCCAAAAGCGCTGACTGGGCCCTGCGGTTTCTGCAAGAAACCAGCCTCGAACCAGCCCGCCAGGCCCGCGTGGCTGACCTCATTCGCCGCACCCAGGACCACACCCAGCCCCAGCCACCCGACGATGCGGACCTGCTGCTGTTTCTGGACGCCGACCTCAGCATCCTAGGCGCGCCTGAGGCGGCGTACTGGGACTATGCCCGCCAGGTGCGCCTAGAGTATCGCCTCGTGCCCGACCTGCTCTACCGCCCCGGCCGCCGCCAGGTGCTAGCCAAGCTGCTCGCCGCGCCGGTGCTTTTTCACACGCCGGCTCTCCGCGCCGAGCTTGACGCGCCGGCCCGGCACAACCTGCAAGCCGAGCTGGCCGCCTGGGAGCGGGGCGGGCTGCCCGACTAGGTTCACCCAAACAACATTCGGCCGTACCTTTGCCCCGTCGAGCAGGCCCACCCGGCCCCGCTTGTTTTTATAAAGAGGTGCTGAGAGATAGGCTCTGCGACGCGCCGGCAACCCCCGCCCCTGGGCGGAACGGTGCCAACCGAACCGGCCGCCAAACTATGGCGGCCCCTATAAAAGCCCGTGGCTCGTTCTGCTTTTTCGCCCAGTATTCGCGACTTTTTTACGGCGGCCACTGCTTGGCGGCGCCAGTGGGGGGTAGGCTGTTGTAGCTGAGTAGCTCAGCCGGGACCACGCATTTTTTTACTTTTTTAGAGGGTTGACTTGAGCTGGCCGGGTGCGAATGCGTACCGGTTTGGCAAGTCGTTACAAGCGCGGAACAGCCCTGCGCGCTACGTTAGTTTATGCTGAAAAAATCACTGGAGCTGCTGCGGCAGGAAGCGGCCGAATCGGGCGCGGGCACCCTCAAGCGCACGCTGAACGGCGTGAGTCTCATTGGCTTGGGAATTGGGGTAATTATCGGGGCGGGGCTGTTTTCGCTCACCGGCCTGGCGGCGGCCAACCACGCGGGGCCGGCCGTGACGCTCTCCTTCGTGGTGGCGGCGGTGGGCTGCGCGTTCTCGGCCCTGTGCTACGCCGAGTTTGCGGCGCTGGTGCCGGTGGCGGGCTCGGCCTACACCTATTCCTACGCCACGATGGGCGAATTATTTGCCTGGATAATCGGCTGGGACCTCGTGCTCGAATACTCGGTGGGCGCGGCCACGGTGGCCATCAGCTGGTCGCAGTATTTGCTGAAATTTCTGGAGAAATACGGCCTGCACCTGCCGGCGCAATTTGTGCTTTCGCCCTTCGAGTCGGCCACGCTGGCCGATGGCTCGGTGGTGCACGGCTACGCCAACGTGCCGGCCATGCTGGTGGTGCTGGCTATCACGGCCGTTATTATCCGGGGCACGTCGGGCTCAGCGTGGTTCAATGCGCTGGTGGTGGCCCTGAAGGTGGCGGTGGTGCTGGTGTTCATCGCGCTGGGTTGGAAATACATCGACCCGGCCAACTACCACCCCTTCATCCCCGCGAATACCGGCAAGTTTGGCGAGTTTGGCTGGAGCGGCGTACTGCGCGGCGCGGGCGTTATTTTCTTCGTGTTCATCGGCTTCGACATTGTGGCTACGATGGCGCAGGAAACCAAGAATCCGCAGCGCAACATGCCCATCGGCATCCTGGGCTCGCTGGTGGTGTGCACCATTTTGTTCGTGCTCTTCGGCTACGTGCTCACCGGCCTCGCCAATTATACGGAGTTCAAAAACAGCGCCGCGCCGGTGGCCATCGCCATCGAAAAAACGCCCTACGCTTGGCTTAGCGGCGCCATTATTCTGGCCATTCTCATCGGCTACACGTCCGTAATTCTGGTCGATTTGCTGGGGCAGTCGCGGGTGTTTTTTTCCATGTCGAAAGACGGCCTCCTACCCCCCGCTTTCTCCAAAATTCACCCCAAGTTCCGCACGCCGGTGCAGTCCAACCTGCTGCTGGGCGCGTTCATTGCCGTGTTTGCGGGCTTCGTGCCCATCAATATCGTGGGCGAAATGGTGAGCATCGGTACGCTGCTGGCCTTCGTAATGGTGTGCCTGGGCATCATTATTCTGCGCAAAACCGACCCCGATGCGCCGCGCAGCTTCCGCACGCCGTGGGTGCCGCTGGTGCCCATTCTGGGCATCGTGACGTGCCTGGTGATGATGGCCAGCCTGCCCTGGGAAACCTGGCTGCGCCTGGCCGTGTGGCTGGCCATCGGCCTGGCCATCTACTTCGGCTATGGCAAAAAGCATAGCAAATTGCGGCAGGCGGCCGAAGGAAAAATATTGGAATAAATAGCCCATTGTGGGCTCGCTGGCGAACATTTACGCGCCCGATTACCTTATAAAAAAGCCGCCCCGGTAGTTTGCCGGGGCGGCTTTTTTAGTATTCCATGTCCGCGCCCCTCACCGCCCAGCAAACCGACCGAATCATTGAAATGGCCTGGGAAGACCGCACGCCCTTCGAGGCCATCCTAGCCCAGTTTGGCCTCCCCGAAGCGGAAGTTATCGTGCTCATGCGCCGCGAGTTGAAACCGGCTTCCTGGCGCCGCTGGCGCGAGCGGGTGCAGGGACGCGCCACTAAGCACCAGGCAAAAAGCGCCGTCGATGACGCCCGCTTTAAATCGAATTTGCAGCGCAGTATTACGGGTAATAAAATCTCGAAGCGGGGGTAGGGCGTGGGGTTAGTGGATGGTGTTGTAAAAATTAATTTTTACCTGATTCTGCAACTTGTTCCTTTACATAATCGGTCTTACCGGACGGCTCTTGAAATAAGTGCAGTTTACTGACTCAATTTATCACACAAGCCTTATGAAATATTAACGGGTCTAGTAAGCTACCAGTCTTATTATTTTCTTCTGATACTTGCTCGGTAAGTAGATAGAGATGGCTTTCCGACGGTCATATTCATACTCTAGTACCATCACCTGCGGCGTAAGTGTTAAAATCTTATGACGATGCCCTCCGAAAGTCAGCGAACTATTATGCAACTCGAAGCTATCAGGATTGAATTTTACGTCCGTATTAGCTCCCCGGTCAATTATCGTAACCGAATCTAGATTAGTATAGTGTAGTGCTTTATGGTTAACGGCAAAATAGTCGCATCCATAAGTAATGGTAGCTCGTTGAAAACTGTGGCTAGCGATAGGGGCTGCATAAGAGGGATTAATTCTGCCAAAAATGTCTGTTGAATAGACACAGTCCCAATACTTGCCTTTCCCTGCATTAGTCAGGTAGTCTTGCTGAAAAGAAGGAGCCTGACGGCAGGTAGCGAGTAGGAGCGCTAGCAAAAGGGGGAGTAGATACCTGTAATTCATACAGTCAGCTAATTAACATGTAGTTTAGTTGTTCACTTGGAAGATATGGCTGCATTTTACGGATTAGAAATTACTGTTTATAATCCGTAAAATTACTTCCCTACCCCCACCCGCCTTGCCAGCGCCGACACTTCCGGCACCCAGCCGCTGAGCAGCAGGCCCGCGCCGTAGAGCCCCGTGAGCACGCCGCCGCGCAGCAGCAGCGTGAGCCAGATGCTGGGGGGGGTAGGGAGCAGCCAGGCCACGGTGGCCGCGCCGCCCGCCAGCGTCAGAATGTAGAAAATGCGCCGGTCGAAGGGTTGCCAGCCGAAGCTGCGCCACACAAACCAAGTGCGCAGCAGGTTGATGCCGGCCAGCGCCAGGGCATTGGAAATAGCCGCGCCCGTGAGGCCGTATTGCGGAATGAGCAGCGCATTGAGCCCGATAATGGCCACCGAGAGGCCCACGTTGAAGAGCAAGTCGTAGCGGTAGCGCGGGCTCGTGACCACGATAATCCCGTTCACACCCGTGATGCCGTCGGTGAGGCGGCCGGCCAGCAGCAGCAGTACCGCCACGGTGCCCGCCGCGTATTCGGGCCGGTGAATGAGGCTGTAGATAAACGGCAGATTGAGCGCGATACCCAGCGCCAGGTAGGCGCCCAGCGCCGTGGTGAGGCGGGTGGTGCGTTGGTAAAACGCCTGCATCTGGTCGGTGGCGCCGTCCTTCCAGTACTCCGCAATGAGGGGGTAGGCGGTTTTGTACAACGCCCGAAACGGCACCGCCAGCGCCGTGCTGATATTGAGCGCAATGTTATAAATACCCGCGTCGGCAAAGCTGTGCGAGCCCAGCATCAGCGAGTCGATGGTGACCAGCAGCGTACCCGAAATGTTGCCCAGCAGCGCGTAGCCCCCGAAGCGCACCAGTTCGCCCACCGGCCGCACCCGCAGCACCGCCCGCGTGGGCCGCAAATGCAGCTCGCCAATAAACCCCAAATACCCCAGCAGCAGCGCCGAAATGAGCGCGTAGCAGCCCAGGTAGGCCAGCACAAACGTGTCGAACGACCAGTAGCCCGCCCCGTACAGCAGCGCCGCGCCCACGATGAGCAGGCGCTGGAGCACGTCGGTTAGAAACGACGAGAACGAGGTGTGAAACAGCGACTTGGTATAGGCTTCGAGCAGGTTGTAGAGCAGGATGCACAGCGCCAGGCCCAGCATCGCGCCGTAGTGCGGGCCCAGCAGGGCGGCGTCATGGGCGTACCAGCGTAGCACCAGCGGCCGGCCCAGCCACAGCGCCACCACCACCACGCAAAACACCGCTAGCGGCAGCCCCAGCAGCAATGGCAAGAACCCCGAATGCCCCGTTTCCCGGTTGCGGAAATAGGGGAAATACCGCAGCGTGGTGTTGGTAAAACCCAGCGCCGACACCAGCGCGCCCATCGTGGCCAGCGACACCAGCACCGACAGCAGCCCCAGCTGCGCCGGCGCCAGCAGCCGCGGCAGCACCAGCGTGGTATTGACAAAGCCAATGCCCAGGCCGGCGTAGGAAATAATAGTGTTGCGCAAACCCTGGCGCCGAACGATACCCAAGCTCTTAATTATAAATTATGCATTATGAGTTGGGTCGGCAGACTCAGCCGTAAACTCTTCCCATATTTCGTGGCCCGTCAAAAAAGCCGTGCCTTGCTGCTGCAAGTGCGTCATTATTTCGTGAAATTGCAGCGGGCCATTATGGGTATTATTTGGGTCGAAATTCTCGTTGTGCCACAGCACGGAAGCTACGCCGCCGAAGCGTTTTATTTCCGCAAAAACGGGTTGAAGCGCGGGAAGAATTTCGGCTGGTTTCAGCTGCAAATAATTCGGGTGGTGCAGGGTGGTGTCCATCACGTTGAGCGGTATTTCTAGGAAAAACGCTGCTTTTCCTGCCCCAAAATTGAAAGGATAGAAGGGAAGGCAATAGCTGTGGCGAAAGCCAAAATGCTCGGCAAAGCCTAATGTACTGTCGTAGGAAGTAGGTTTTCCTTTCAATTCGGTAGTATTGAGCACTGCTATTGTCTGACGGGGTTCCCAGCTCAAGTAGTGAAATCGCGTATTTGGATTGACCCAAGCCTTTAGCAACTCCGCGTTTAGTTTACCTGAATTAGTTGCCGTGCCGATACTGCCGTGTAATTCAAATACACAGCCTTGCGTCCACAGTTTACGCCGCCGCCGTCTGAAACGCCGCGTCAGACAATAATCTGCGTTAGGAGTGCCATTTACTGCTTTTCGATGGCTGGGCAGAATAAAAAACGTGGATTTTGCTTTATACTGCGCCACTTGCGCAGCTACAGCTTCCAGATTATCCCAGGCATCGGGCTGGGTGAGGTGCTGCCACAGCAATTTGCCGAATAAGCCGAATTTTCGCTCCTTTAGCGCTGCTTTGGCCGGCGCCTTCCAGGCACTGTGCAAATTGTCGACGTCGTGCGAAATAAACGCGGCAAAATTAGTCTGCTGGCTGCCCCAACGGCGCGGTATTAACGGCTGTCCACTCACGTATTCCACGGCTGAGCGCAGCACGTCAAAATAATAATTAACAACCGGTAATGTCAGGAAATTATAGATTTTCTGCACGCTGGCCGCGTACGGAAAACGGCCGTGCCGGTCGCGCTCGGCAGAAAAATATTCCTGCCAGCCACTTAATAAATAAAACGCCGCTGAAATAATATCCGCCGAAATAAAAACCTTGTTTTCCTGGTAAATAAGTAATGTATTTTCTGCCGAATTATCGAAGAAAAACGGCACTTGCCAGCCCTGCCACGAGCGCCAGTTGGGCGCGGGGGGGTAGGGATTTATTTCGTTGAAAAAGCTGCCGCTTCGGTCCATTATTTCCACCTGCGGCCGGGTATCTGCGTAGCCGATAGTGACGGCCGGCGCGCCGGGATAAGCCAGTCGGAAATGCCGCAGTACGTAGGCTAGCCGCACCTCAGCCGAAACCGGCGCAGGGACTAAGAATGGTAGTGGGGCGGGAAACATACCCGCGAATTTACGCCCCGCCGGCCGGGGAGGCCAGCCACTCGTCCAGGCGGCGCAGGGCCAGGGCGCGGCTGTGGCCCTCGTCGGGGGTGCCGAGGCTGGCATTGTAGTAGGCCGCGCGGCGATATAGGTCGAGGGGCTTGTGGCGGGCCAGGCGGCGTAGGGCGGCGGCCAGCGCGGCGTGCGAGTGCGCCCACTCGCTGAGGCCGCGGGCGGCGTAGCCGTAGTAGTCGGCCAGGGTGGGACTCGGCGAGAAGCGGTAATACAGGCTGGCCACGTTGAGCAGCGTGGCTTCGAGGTGAGTGCTGGTATCGGCGGCCACCAGTGCATCGTGGGTTTGCAAAAACTCAAACACGTTCTCCTGCTGCGGATTGCTCCACTGCAAGGAGGGTAGGGCCGCGCGTAGCGCCGTGAATTCGCGCCGGTCGCCGGGGTGCGGGCGTAGCGTAAAGGCCAGTTCCGGCAGCTCGCGCAGCAGGTAGGCCAGGGTGTCGGCCACGGCGGGCAACTCGTCGAGCAGGTTGCAGGCCACGGCCACGCGGCGCACCCGTAGCGCGGTGTTGCGCTGGCTCAGGAAAGCGTCGGCCTTGGGCATGCCCACCAGCGCAACGCGCCCGCGCACGGGGCCGCACTGGCGGTATTTGTCCAGTGCATCCTGGCCTTCGAGTAGGCTGAGGTCAAAGCCCAGGGGCGGAAAGTTGGTGCTTACGCTGGCGTGCTGCACGTAGGCGGTGGGCACGCCCTCGGCGCGGCAGGCCAGCAGCAGGGCGCGGGCGTCGTCGTTGTGGTCGTTGGCAAACACCACGGCCCGCGGCCGGTAATGGCGCAGGGCCCGCCGGTACACTTCATAATAGCCCACAGCGTAGAAAACGAGGTCGAAAAACCGCGTGGCCCGGCCGCCCACCAGCCGCCGCAGCCCGAGCAGCGCCGCCGGGTACTGCCCATAGTACAGGATTTTGCGGCGCAGCGAGAGCCGGTTTACTACCCCCCCGTAGCGCCCGATATTCTTGCCCTGGCCCGCCACCAGCACCGCGTCGGGCCGGGCCTCGGCAACAAATTGCAGGGCCTCGTAATTGTTGGCACTCACCACGTAGAGCCATGTCTTACCAGCCAGCTGGTCGGGGTTGCGGATGGGCTGAAACACGTGGCCGACGAGCCTCACAGCCGCGTAGCCCGCCACCCGTACCAGGCGCTTGAAAGGACTGGCGGGCGAGATAGTTTCCAACAGTTCCGCCGGAAAATTAGCAAAATGGTCGGTGAAACGGACGTATAAAATATCCCGCAAACGGGTGAGATAGCCAGCTGGCTGGGCAGTTGCCAGGCGAACAGTAGCGCCCAAGCTATCCAATGTGCCGAACGAGCATAAAAGCTTCCGCCAGTAGTTGACCCGTTACTACCCCCCAGCGCTGGGCTAGTAGGCGCAGGGCCTCCGGCGAGCGTGGGTGGGGATAGGGCCGCTTCTCAAACTCATAGGCCTCCATGCCCGCGATTTTGGCAGCTACGTCTTCTTCAGTTACCGTTAGAAAGAAATTGGGTAGAAAAGGCTGTGGGTAGCTGGCCGCCTGCCACTCAGTAGAAGACGGGGTTTCGCAGGTCAGAATAGTGCGTATAGGCTCGCCGGGCAGCGGGCGGCAGGCCGTCACGACGGCTTCGAAGGTGCGGCGGTGGTCGATATTGGTGTCGCCGCCGTGGTGCGTAAAAATGAGGTTAGGCTGAAAAGATTCTTTTTCCTGCTCCACCACTTTAATGATATCCAGCAAGTCTGCCGAGTCGAAGCGGTTGTCGGCAAAGTCATAGATACCTGTGGAAGCGTAACCAATGGCTGCCGCCGCCCGCCCGATGTTGGCGCGGTGGGTAGCTAGGTCGGCTGCCCAACGCTCGGTATCGCGGGTGGTTGAGCGCGAGGTAAGGCCCTCGCCCAAGATAACAGCCCGCGCCTCGCAGCCGTGGCGCTGTACCAAGCGGTGAATACTGGCTCCTAATCCCAGCAACTCATCGTCGGGGTGAGCTACCACTACCAGAATTCGCTGGTTGTCAATGCTAAAGCAATTCATTAGGCGAATAAAGTAAACGGCGATATTCTTCCGGTAACACGGATGAAAAAGGCTTGCCAGTGAAAAATTTAATGCCTCGCCGCCGCAAATAATCCCGGAAGTCCTCTTCGGTGCGCGTGAAAGTGCCTTGGGTTTTCAGGGTGTCTAAGTTGAAAACTACCTCGTTGCAGCGGATAAGATTTTTATCCTCATCGTAGTTTAACTCAATTAGTAAGTCTTTATAAGCAGCTAGTTCGGCATAGTCGTGCAGTACTTGCCGAACCAGGTTTGCATTGCGAGCCGCGTCTTGGCTAGGGTATATGTTTTCTTTCAAGACCCTTACTGGGATGCCACCCGCCAGGCAGCCATCAGGTAAATCTTTGTTGATAAGCGTATTAGTGCCGATAACTACGTTGTTGCCGATACGACGATTGGGCAATACCGTAGAGCGCGCCGGCAGCCACACGTGGTTCCCGATGCTAACGGGGCCAAAGTCAGCCGGAAAGCCATCCAGGATGGGCAGGAACGAGCCGTGCGTCCACACTGCCACGTCTTCGCCAATGCCCACGTACTCACCGATGTCAATGCGATGATTGGTATTCAAGGTGATACGTGCGCAAATCATCGAGTAAGAGCCTACCGTGAGATGGGCATCGGGGCTGAACTTGCCTCCGTGCCCCACCGTCACGTGCGAGTCCCAGAACACGTACTCGCCGAGCTTAATAGTGCGGGCCGTCAGCGTATTATGGCTACCAAGCGTGGTAAGGGCACCAATTTCTAGGCGCTGCCCTACCAGGAAGGTATTGTGAGCCCCAATCGTTACATCATCGCCAATAATGCATTCCGTAGCCCGGATGGTCGTATGCGGCCCAACTTGGACATTGTGACCCAGTTTTAGGTGTTCGGCAATGATGTAGCTGCCATTTTCAAAACGGTGAATCTGCATGTAATAGGGTGCGTAGGGTGGGGTTGGTTACACGAATAAGCAGCGGCTGGTGGCAGCTGAGCCAATTAGGAATTGCCCGAGCACAGTAGCTAAAGCATATCCCAGCCCAGGGCGGTGCCTCGACGCAGGCTGCGCCGAGCGGGACGGCCTATCACCTGCGGCAATAAATGGGGGGGTAGGCCGTGGCCCGGCCGGATAACCCGCACATTATCACTAGTAATAACTTCTCCCTCAGCCACATCTTGCACCACGTAAATGGAGCGCCGAAAAGCCAGCGACTTGCGCTCGGCGGGGGTAGGGCCGTAGAATACGTCGCCTATTGCCTGCTGCGCCTGGCGACACTCTTGCACGAGGCGGGCCATTTCGATGGGCTCCAGTGAAAAGGAGGCATCGGGGCCACCATCGGCGCGGCTCAGGGTCAGGTGCTTCTCAATTACGGTGGCTCCGAGCACGGTGGCGGCCACGCCCACGCCAGTGCCCAGCGTATGGTCAGAGAGTCCTACCTGGCAATTAAATAGCTCGCGCAGGTGCGGAATAGTGCGTAAATTGGTGTTGTGGGGCTCGGCGGGGTAGGTGCTAGTGCATTTTAGTAGTACCAGCTGCTCGTTACCTTCAGCCCGCACGATGCTAACCATACGCTCCAAATCGGCTAAGTCAGCCATGCCGGTTGAGATGATAATTGGCTTGCCCGTTTGAGCCGCCCGCCGAACAAGTTCGGGCCAGTTGTTCTCAAACGACGCGATTTTGTAGGCTGGGCAGCCCACGCTTTCCAAAAATTCAATGGCCTCGATACCAAATGGCGAACTGAAGCCCACCATGCCGCGCTCCTGGGCGCGGGCAAAGATGGCGGCGTGCCACTCGAAGGGTGTAAAATTGGTGGTATACAGCTCGTAGAGCGATTGGCCTTCCCAATCCTGATTGGCGCCGCGTACCACAAAATCCGGCTCCCGGCTATCGAGTGTCAGCATGTCGGGGGTACTGGTTTGAATTTTCAAACCCTGGCAGCCCGCATCGGCGGCGGCATCCACAATAGCCAGGGCGCGTTCCAGCGACTGGCCGTGGTTGCCCGACATTTCAGCAATAATAAATGGCGGCTGGCCGGCCCCGATGCGATGGCCTCCCAACGTAATTTCTTGCATAATAAACAGTTAAGAGTCAAGTGGAAAGTCAAGCCGAAAAACTTCGTACACATTCCCGTGCAAAGTAACGGCCGCCTGCCGCATAAACCGCAGCCGCTCGAATACCCGTGCCGAGGCAATATTGCCAGCCTGCACCTGGCCCAGTACAGCATTACTGGCCAGCGCCGGCCGCTCGTGGCGCAGCCGTTGCAACGCCCGCTCCAGTAGCACACTGCCCAAGCCCTGCCCCCGATAAGCCGCAGCTACTGAGTAGTCGATGAGGCCAGGCTGGCCAGGTACATCAAATTCAATCCGAACCTGGCCTACTGGCTCGCCAGTAGCGGCAGTCATCATATACAAGTAAGCGTCAGCAACTTGCAGCCGCCGGCCAAACCACGCCAGATGGGTGGGCCAGCTGATGGGCTCCGGGTTAATAGCGTGCTGGCGCACCGCTGGGTCGTTGGCCCAGTCGAAGTAGCGCGCCGCATCGGTAGCGGTGGCCCGGCGCACGGTATAGCGCTGGCAAGCTACGAGTTCGGCAAAAACCTCTTGCAGCCGTTGGCTAGCTAACCCATCAAATAGGGCGCGCTGCCGGGGTACTTGGCGAGCAGCTAACGCAGCCAATTGGGACTCGGGCAGCGTCAGCCCTTCGGCCAGGGGTAGAGCTACTTCTCCCTGCACTAGGAATTCGAACAGCGCCCGCTGGTTGTCGGCCGTAGGATGCAGCAGCACCGCCCCACCCGCCGCGCAGCACTCGTAAGCTACGCCGCTGGGTGGGCAGACGAAGACCTGGCAGGTTCGCAGTAAAGTAGCTAATTCACTGGCAGCTAGGTTTTGATAAAGTGATACCATTGGCCCGTAAGCATGGGCTGCGGCTTGCAGCGTAGCTTGGTGGGGGTAGGCAGCCCCCGTCACAACTTCCAAGTGATAGGTTGGGAATTGCTCCCGCAAGCGAGGTAGTAGCGCCAGCGTTTGGTCGGTAGGGTCGGCCCCACCCATGTTGAGAAACAGGCGCGGCGGCAAGGTAGTGGACTCATTTTGTGCGCGTTGCCAAAAGGCTGGGCGCAACAGCGCATAAGCTGGGCCCAGGCAGAGGCGGGCCAGCGGCACTTGGCGGTAGGCTGCCGGCCCTACCCCCCCCGCTTGATTAAGCACTACCGAAGCCCAATTGGGCGGCGTAATTAAATCATCCAGGCATACCAGCGCGGCCCCCGTTGCGGCCAGTATACGTTGGTAGGCGGGCGAGAAGTGGTAGCCATCGAGCACCAAAATATCGTGGGGGTGCAGCCAGCTGGCCAGCCAGTCGGCCTCGGGTAAGCCGGCTGGAATAGTCAGGGGTACCTGTATTAAAGCCAATTCTGCGGCTGCTAACTGCTGTTGTAGTGCCAGCGTCGGGTCTCGCAGAACAAAAATTTTCTCAATCGCCGGCTGTAATGCCTGTGCTAGCGCCTGGCAGCGCACCACGTGGCCCAGACCAGTAGCCGGGTTGCCATCAGCCCTGAATACTAGGCGGCTGCTGGGTGGTAAAGAATCAAAAGCTGTCACTGAATGCGAAAGTAAGGTAGGACACTACTTGCGTTGGAATCGTAGTTGGAAATGAAAAGATACTTAGAAAATTGATGGACATAAAATTGTAAAATAAGGGATGATAGCAGCGTAATTTTGCTGCGCTGCTATGAGTGGGCAGCCTATTTCGCTGTATATGAAGAACAACTACTTTCTGGTTACTTTAATGTTGCTATGCGGCCTTACCTGCGTAGCGCCCAGCGTCAGTCGAGCCCAGGGCCGAGCACAAAACTGGTACTTCGGCGACCATGCAGCAGTACGCTTCAACGCCGCTGGCCCGGTGGCCCTTACCAATGGCGCAATGGTAAGCTACGAGGGCTGCGCTACTTTATCGGACCTCAATGGCCAACTATTGGCGTACTCCAATGGGGAGGCTGTCTGGGATGGTCAGCACCAGATTATGCCCAACGGCGCCAGCGGCTTGGGGGGCCACAATTCAACTTCACAAAGCTCGCTGTTGCTGCCCATGCCTGGGAGCTTGACTAAGGTATACCTGTTTTGTCAGGATGCCATTGATAACAACTTAGTGGGTGGACTGCGCTACTCCGTCTTAGATTTTACGCTGCGTGGCGGGTTAGGCGATGTCACTACTACAAAAGGAATTGTATTACCGACGCCTACCGTGGGGGGTAGGGTGACGGAAAAGATGACGGCCGTGCGTCACGCCAATGGGCGGGACTATTGGATAGTAGTTCATGGCTGGCAGTCAAATGCATTCTACAGCTTTTTGCTTTCGCCTACTGGTATAGCTGCGGCTCCGATTACCAGTGCCATTGGCTCCACTCATCAGGGTGGGGGTAGCTTCTTTGGTGACGGCAATGCGATAGGCTGCATGAAAGTGTCGCCCGATGGCAAGCACTTAGCCCTAGCCAAGCGGGATGATTTAACCGAGCTCTATGACTTTGATAATGCCACAGGTCAGGTCTCGAATTATATACCGCTGCAAGCCAGCTATTATAACTACGGAGTAGAGTTTTCGCCAGATAATTCGCGCCTATACGTATCCCTGATTTTGGACGGGCAGATAGTTCAATACAATCTGCAAGCGGGGTCTGCGGCGGCCATACGGGCCTCAGCCAGGGTGGTTGGCACAGGTAATTCAAGATATGGCACCCTGCAACGGGGCCCCGACGACCGTATCTATATAGCGGCTTACACTAGTAGTTACCTCGATGTAATCTCAAATCCTAATGCGTTAGGTACAGCTTGTGGCTACCAGGCCAATGCCGTGTTGCTCGGGGGTAAAATAGACCAAAACGGTTTGCCCAACATGCCGAACGCATTTGCCGCACCAGTTATTACCGCCGCTTTTACCAGTACTGGTACTTGTGCGAACACAGCCGTTAGCTTTTCCGGTAGTACTACTCCCGTTCTTGCCACCGCTACTGCCTCCTGGAACTTTGGCGACCCGGCCTCGGGCAGTGCGAACACGGCTACTGGCTTCACGCCGACGCACGTGTATAGCCAGGCTGGCACTTATCAGGTAACGCTGGCGGCATTGTATCCGGGGCTGGCCACGCCCGTGACCGTGACCCAGGCCGTGACGGTAGCCCCGTTGCCGCAGGTGCGGCTGGGGCGCGATACGACGCTGTGCGGCTCTCAATTGCAGCTGTCAGCTGGTGCGCAGCCGGCGGGCACTACTTACCGCTGGCAGGATGGTAGCACCAGCGCTACCTATCTGGCGAAGGCTAGCGGGCGCTACCGGGTGGCCGTGACCTCGGCCGCTGGCTGCACCCGTACCGACTCGGTGCGGGTGACCCTCAACGCGGGCCCTACCCCCCGGCTGCCGGCCGACACGACCAGCTGCACGGCTTCGGTGCTACTGCGGCCGGGTACGCAGCCGGCGGGCAGCACCTACCGCTGGCAAGATGGGAGCACCAGTGCCACCTACCTGGTCCAAAGCAGCGGCACCTACTCCGTACTGGTAACCACGGCGCAGGGCTGCGCTAGCACCGCTACCAGCCGGGTGCAGCTGGGGCAGGCCCCGGCGGTGAGCCTGGGGGCCGATACACTGGTGTGCCCCAACGCGGTATGGACTTTACGCACCAATCCGCAGCCGGCCGGCACCCTCTTCCGCTGGCAGGATGGCTCTACCGCGCCCACCTACGTGGCCCACGGGCCGGGGCAGTATTCGGTGCAGGTACGAGCGGCTGCTGGCAGCTGCCCAGCCACGGCCACGCGGATGGCGGCGGCGGCCAGCTGCCCGGTAGTTATTCCTAACGTTATTACCCCCAACGGCGACCCGCAGAACGAATTCTTTACGCTGAAGGGCTTAACGCCAACCGATTGGCACCTGAGCGTTTCTGACCGTTGGGGCCGGCAGATATACGACCAGGCCCGCTACGATAACCGCTGGAATGCCACTGGCCAGGCGGCGGGCATTTACTACTACCGGCTCAGCAATGCTGGTACCGGCGAGCGCTACCAGGGCTGGGTAGAGGTAATGCGCGGCAGCTGAGTTACCGCTGCACGTTGGCCGCGTTCACGGCGGCCAGCCAGGGGTAGCGGGCCAGCAGCGCGGGTAGTCCGGCTGGGTCGGTGAGCGAAAAATCGGCCTCTAACGCTGTAAAAAGTAGGCTGAGCAGGGCGTAGTCGCTGGGGTAGTCGATGGTGAGGCGCAGGGCGGCTACGGCGGGCGCCACGGCCAGCGCCAGGGTTTCGAGCCGAAATAGCGCGGGGTGGCGGCGTAGGTAGGGCGTCACGTGCTCGCGCTCGTCGGGCTGCGTGGCCTCGGCGTGAGCGCGGCGCAGGGCGGCGGCGCTCAGTACTTCTATATTGGTACCCAATGGTAAGCCGGTAGTGTGCGTGTAGTCGGCGCCGGTGGCGAGGTGGTGCGCCACCGCGGCGTCGATAAAAGCCGGGTCGATGGCTGGGTTATCCGCCGTGAGGCGCACTACGGCAGTGGCCGGCCCGGCCTGCGCCAGCGCCCCCGCAAAGCGCGCCAGCACATCGCTTTCTGACCCTCGAAACACGCCTACCCCCAGGTGGCTGGCCAGGGCCGCCAGCTCGTCATCCACCGCTTCGGCCGAAGTGGCTACCACGACTTCGTGCACCGAAGAAGCCCGCCGGGCCCGGCCCACCACGTGGCCCAGCAGCGTGTGTGCCTCCGACGCGGCGGCGAGGGGTAGGGGCAGCCGCGACTTGCCCGGCAGCCGCGACGAGCCCAGCCGGGCCTGAATAATTGCAAGAACCATAGTGAGTTATGAGTTAAAAGGTATGAGCTATGAGTCAATGAGTCAATTCATAACTCATACCTTTTAACTCATAACTCTTTCTAGCGAATAGTCCAGCCGCCGTCCACGACCAGGTTGTGGCCCGTCACAAAGTTGGCGGCGGCTGAGCTGAGGAAGACGAACGCGCCCGCTAAATCCTGCGGCTCGCCCACCCGGCCCAGCGGAATGCGCCGCCGCAACTCGCCTTCGAAGCCCGCGTTTTCGCGCACCTTATCGGAAGGAAACGCGCCCGGCGACACGCAGTTGACCTGAATGTTCTCCGGCCCCAGATACGAGGCGAAGTACTTGGTTAGCTGAATCATGGCCGCCTTGCCCGCGCCGTAGTGCGGTGGGTTCAGGAACTGCGGCGCGTCGGCATAGGCCCCAAAATCGGGCGCCACCACGCCGTACATGGAAGCCACGTTGATGATTTTGCCGCCGCCCGCTTGCCGAAAATAGGGTAGCACCTCGCGCAGGCAGCGGTAGGCCGTGCCCACCGAGCCATCGAGGCCTAGGGCAAAGTCGGCGTCGGGCAGCGCATCGGGCTGCTGGCCACGGCTATAAAACGCGTTGTTGATAAGCACGCTGGGCAACCCGTACTGGTCTAAGCTCTGGTGGAAAGCTGCCTGCACGGAGGCCGTTTCCGACACGTCGCAGAAAATAAAATGCAGGTTCTGAGGGTTTTTCCCAAATGCCTCGACAAACTTCTTGGCGCTGCGGCCCAGCACTACCACCCGCGCGCCTTGGGCCAGCAGGCCCGCCGCAATGGCGCGCCCCAGGTGCCCGTAGCCGCCCGTGAGCAGCACGGTTTGGCCCGTGAGGTCGAACATCGTTTGGTAAAAAGTATCGGTCAGGGGCGCGGCGGCCATACGTAGGGAAGGATAAAAGTGTCGGTAGGTTCGGCCAGTGCCGTGAGGGCCGGCCGCAGGGTTTCGGCGGCGCGAACGTGAGCCGCGGCCGCCAGATTTTCGCGCAGATTCGCGGCCGAATCGACGCCGATAACCGCCCGCGCTACGCCCGGTGCGTAGGCCGCGAACAGCAGCAGCGCGGCCGGCAACGGCACCCCGGCGTCGGCGGCCAGCGCCCGCAGCCGCGTCAGCTTGGGCGCCAGCGGCTGAAAAAAGGGGGGTAGGGCCGCTGGCTCGCGCAGTAATAAGCCCTGCAAAAATGCCGACCGCACGTGCACTTCCACGCCCCGCGCCGCCAGCCGGGGCAGCACCGCCGCAAAGCGCTGGTCGAGTACGTTGTACGGCACCTGCACCAGGTCCATATCCCAGTTTTCAGCCAGCAGCCACTCAGCCTCGTGCGGGTGATACAGCGATATGCCAATGCGCGCCACCTGCCCGGCGGCCCGCGCCGCTTGCAGCGCCGACCAGGCCGCCGGCTCCGCTTGCACTGGCCCAAAGGCGTGAAATAGCACCCCGTACAGCCGCGTCCGACTCAGCCGGGCCAGCGACTCGGCCAGGTGCTGCGCTACCTGCGCCGGCGGCCCCGCACCGATTTTGGTAATTAGTTTAAAATCAGTAATTTCTTCAGCTAGCTCACCTAGGCGGGCTTCGCTGTTGCCGTAAGCGGTGGCGGTGTCGAGCAGCGTGAGGCCGGCGGCGCGGGCGGCGGCCAGCACCTCGGCCACGGCCGCTTGGGTAGGCTGGCCGGCCGTGTTATTGATGCCGTAGGCCAGGCCAAACTGGGCGGTACCCAGCGCCAGGCGCTGGGCCAAGGCCGCCGTTTCGGCGGGGGTAGGGGCGGCGCTCACGCGGGGTTGTGGGCCAAGAACTCGCGCACGCAGTCGATGACGTAGGCCTGCTCGTCGTCGGTGAGGGTAGGGTAGATGGGTAGGCTGAGGCAGCGGGCATAATACGCCTCGGCGTGCGGAAAATCGCCAAATTTCCAGCCCAGGTTTTCGTAGTACGGCATGCGGTGCACGGGCACGTAGTGTACCTGCGCCAGGATATTCTTGGTACGCAAGAACTCGTACAAGCCGCGCCGGTTGGCCACCTGAATCACGTACAAATGATAGGCGTGGCCCGCGCGGCCGGGCGCCAGCACCGCCACGCCGGGCGTGGCCGCGAAGGCCGCATCGTACTGCGCGGCCAGCTGCCGGCGGCGCGCCATCCCCGCGTCGGCCCGCGCCAACTGGCTGATACCCAGCGCGCACAAAATATCCGAGATGCGGTAGTTATAGCCCAGCTCCTGCATCTCCATGTACCAGCCGCCCTCGTCCTGGCGCAGCAGGCCGCTGGCTTCGCGCTCAATGCCGTGGGTGCGCAGCCGGCGCAGGCGATGGTAGAGGGCCTCGTCGTTAGTAGTTACCATGCCGCCCTCGCCAGTAGCAATGTGCTTGACGGGGTGAAAGCTGAAAATGGCCAACTCGGCCAACTGCCCGCTGCCGCACGTACGCTGCTTGCCGGCTTTGTCCACAAAAAAGCCGCCCGGTGCGTGGCAGGCATCCTCAATCAACCAGAGGCCAAACTCGTCGGCCAGCGCCCGCGCGGCCTCCATATCCACGGCCAGCCCAGCAAAATCGACCGGAATCAAACCCGCGAAATAACCCTTAGGCTGGGCTTCGAGCAGCTGCCTAACCGCCTGCAAGTCAATCAGCCCCGTAGTCGGGTCGATGTCGGCAAATTGCACCTCACCACCGCAGTAGCGCACGCAGTTGGCCGAGGCGGCGAAGGTGATGGGGGTAGTAATCACGCGCTGGCCGGTCTGCACGTTCAGGGCCAGCGCGCACAGGTGCAGGGCGGCCGTGCCGTTGCTCACGGCCACGGCGTATTTCGCTCCCACGTAGGCTGCGAATCTCTCTTCAAACTCGGCCACGCGCGGCCCCTGGGTCAGAAAATCGGAGCGCAGCGTTTCAACTACCGCCGCTACATCCTCCTCGGTAATGTGCTGGCGGCCGTAGGGCAACAGGGGGGTAGGCGCGGTTTTCAAGCTCAAAAGTGGCGTAAAGACAAGAAAAAATGTGAGGCTACCCCTCAAAAGTGGCGTCAACGTGCAGCCGGATTTCGTCCCGAATCTGCTCGGCGCTCAGCCACTCGCTATTGTTGGCCGAGTCGTAGTGGAAGTTCTCGGCCACGCGCTTGCCGCCGAAATGCTGAATAAAATCGTCCTCCTTCCAGCCCGGCGAAGTGGTGGGCAAAATGACGTAGTAGCGGTCCAGCTCCACGGTGCTCAGCGCGTCGGTCTGGGTTATCATCTCCTCGTGCAGCTTCTCGCCCGGCCGGATGCCCACGATGCGCTGCTCGCAGTCGGGCCCAATGGCGCGGGCTACCTCCGTGATTTTATACGACGGAATTTTGGGCACGAAAATCTCGCCGCCCCACGAGTGTTCCAGCGCGTAGAGCACCAGGTCTACCCCCTCGTCGAGCGAAATGTTGAAGCGCGTCATGTCGGGGTGCGTGATGGGCAGCACGCCCGTGTGCCGCTGCTGCAAAAAAAACGGCACCACCGACCCGCGCGAGCCAATCACGTTGCCGTAGCGCACCACCGACAGGCGTAAGTCGCGGGCACCCTTCATGTTATTGGCCGCCACGAAGAGTTTATCCGAGCACAGCTTGGTGGCGCCGTAGAGATTGATGGGCGCCGCGGCCTTGTCGGTGCTCAACGCCACCACGTCTTTCACGCCGCAGTCGAGGGCAGCATTTATCACGTTTTCCGCCCCGAAGATGTTGGTTTTGATGCACTCCATCGGGTTGTATTCGGCGGCGGGCACCTGCTTGAGGGCGGCGGCGTGCACAATAATATCCACGCCTTCGCAGGCCCGTTGCAGGCGCTGTGAGTCGCGCACGTCACCGATAAAAAACCGGATTGCTGGGTACTGGCTGTGCGGAAACTCCTGGCTCATCTCGTACTGCTTCAGCTCATCGCGCGAAAACACAATCAGCCGCCGCACCCCTGGGTAGAGCTTGAAAATGGTGCGTACAAACTGCTTACCAAACGAGCCGGTGCCACCGGTGATGAGCAAAGACTTGCCGTTGAGGTCGAGGGCCATGAAACTACTATCGAATTGAAACCACAAAAATACGCCCCACCGCGTTGGCACGGTCCTACCCCCTCCTAGCCCGCCCAGCCCGCACCAGCTCGGCCAGCCGCGCCGCCTGCGCCTGCCGCGAGTAGCGCGCCACCGAGGGGGTAGGGGGCAGGTCGAGGTTGGGGTTTTGCTGCCAGCGCGCGGCCAGCGCATCCAGGGTGCGGCGCATCAGGGCGTAGTCGTCGTAGGGCAGGGCCTGGCCAGCGCTGGCCTCGCGCAAAATCTGGTCGGCATCGGAGCCGGCTGGCCCCACGCACAAAATGGGCTTGCGGGCCGCCAGGTACTCAAATACCTTCCCTGGTAAAATGCCCTTGTTCAGCACCACGTCGGGGATAGCCATCAGCAACGCACTGCTCGTCAATAGGTAATCGACCGATTCCTGGTGCGGCACGAAGGGTAGAAACTCGGTAGCCGCCGCTAGCCCGGCCGCCGCTACCTGCTCGCGCACGCCCGCATCTACCTGCCCCACAAAGCGCAGCCGCCACGGCACCAGGGGGTAGGCGGCCGCGCAGTCGGCCACGGCCCGCAGCAGGTTGTCGATGCGGTAGCTCGCCGTGATGGTGCCCGTGTGGGTGAGGCGCAGGCAGTCGGTAGGGGGTAGGGAAGCGCCCTGAAAATCAGCCTCATCGTAGCCATTGGGCAGCACCACGATTTTGCCCTTGGCCAGGTCGGGCAGCTTGCGCCGAAACAGCCGCTCGGTCTCGGGCGAGGTCACCAGCACGGCGTCGGCGGCGCGCAGCACCTGGCTTTCATAGCGCGCATCGAGCCAGGCGGCGGCGGGCGTGCGGTGCAGGTCCTTAGTGTAATAAATATCCGTCCAGGGGTCGCGCAGGTCGGCCAGCCAGCGCAGGCCGTGCTTCTTTTGTAACTCTAAGCCAATAAGTTGGGTCGAGTGCGGCGGCGACGACGTCAGTACCGCATCAAATGTTGAGCCCTGCGCCAGCAGCTTCTCCACGGCCGCCAGGGCGTAGGCATTCCAGCCCCGGCGCGGGTCCGGGATGAACAAATTACCCCGCACGAAGCGCAGGGCTTTTTGGGTAAACGTGGGCGCGCCTTCGTTGGCAAAGCCGCCGTGCGGCACGGCCCGCCCCGTCAGCTTTTGGTATGAGCCAAAGGGCTCCAGCGTGGCCGTGCGGATGACGGGCACGCCCGGCGGCACCTCGTGCAGCAGGCTTTCGTCGCGCACCGGGTAGGTGGCCTGGTCGGCATCCACGGTGAGCACAGTCGGCTCCACGCCCAGGCCGGGCAGGTATTTCACCCATTTCAGACAGCGCTGAACGCCCGCCCCGCCTGAGGGCGGCCAGTAATAGGTGATGACAAGCAGGCGTAGGGAGTTAGGGTGGGGCACGAGCAGGAAAAAGTATTGCGCCGACAAAGCTACGTGAAGGGCACAGCCGTGCTAGTTGTAACTTTGGAAATCCAACTGAGCAGGGCGGTGTTCACTCAGTCAGGTTTTCGCTTAAATCCGCGAAATCCACTTCATCTGCGTTAATCTGCGATTTATATGTTTGATAACCTTTCCACCAAGCTCGACAAAGCTATTAAGACCCTCAAGGGTCAGGGCTCCATCTCCGAAATCAACGTCGCGGCCACCGTTAAGGAAATCCGCCGGGCGCTGGTCGATGCCGACGTTAACTACAAGGTTGCCAAAGAAGTAACCGACAAGATTAAGGATGAGGCGATGGGCCGCGACGTGCTCACGGCCATCTCGCCGGGCCAGCTCATGGTCAAAATCGTCTACGATGAGCTGACCCAGCTCATGGGCGGCGAAAAGCAGGACATCGTCATCAAGGGCGACCCAGCCGTGGTGCTGCTCTCAGGCCTGCAGGGCTCGGGCAAAACAACCTTCGCCGGCAAGCTGGCCAGCTTTATCAAGAAGCAGAATCGCACGGTGCTGCTTGTGGCCTGCGACATCTACCGCCCGGCGGCCATCGACCAGCTTAAGGTGCTCGGCGAGCAGATTGGCGTGGAAGTGTACTCGGAGCCGGAGAACAAAAACCCCGTCGAGATTTCGCAGAACGCGCTGGTCTACGCCAAGAAAAACAACAAGAAGGTCGTCATCATCGACACCGCCGGCCGCCTGGCCGTGGATGAGCAGATGATGCGCGAAATCGAGGCCGTCAAAAAAGCCATCAACCCCAGCGAAACGCTGTTCGTGGTGGACTCGATGACCGGCCAGGACGCCGTGAACACCGCCAAAACCTTCAACGACCGCCTCAACTTCGACGGCGTGGTGCTCACTAAGCTCGACGGCGACAGCCGCGGCGGTGCGGCCCTCAGCATCCGGGCGGTGGTCGAAAAGCCCATCAAGTTCATCTCGACGGGTGAGAAAATGGAGGCGCTCGACCTCTTCTACCCCGACCGCATGGCCCAGCGCATTCTGGGCATGGGCGATGTGATTTCGCTCGTGGAGCGCGCCCAGCAGCAGTTCGACGAGGACGAGGCCAAACGCATCAACGCCAAGATTCGCAAAAACCAGTTCGACTTCAACGACTTCCTCGGCCAGCTCGAGCAAATCAAGAAAATGGGTAACCTCAAGGACCTGGTGGGCATGATTCCGGGCGCCGCGAAAATGATGAAGGACGTCGAAATCGACGACGATGCCTTCAAGCCCGTGGAAAGCATCATCAAGAGCATGACTAAGCAGGAGCGCGCCCAGCCCGACCTTATCAACGGCTCGCGCCGCCGTCGCCTGGCCGCCGGTTCGGGCACCGACATTCAGCAAGTAAATGCCCTGATGAAGCAATTTGAAGACATGCGCAAAATGATGCGCCAGATGAATAAGATGAGCCAGACCAAAGGCGGCATGGCCCAAATGGCCAAAATGATGGGTGGCATGAAAGGCGGCGGAATGCCCGGCATGGGCCGCCGGTAAGCCAGCGCAAAAAACGGGGTAAAAATAGAACGTCATGCTGAGCTTGTCGAAGCATCTCTACCGCATCGTTGGATGAAGCGGTAGAGATGCTTCGACAAGCTCAGCATGACGTTCTATTTGTTTGCGCGAGAATCTACTTGGTAATTAAAATGCGCGGAATATCTTTTTCCCGCAAATCAATGTCGGTAGGCAGCGCTTGCTTCGTGAATTCATCGAAACAAATAGTACCGCGACCTTTGTATTTCATTTCCGGGTCATTAATAATAATAACGTGTGGAAACGTGCCGTATTCCTTATCCTCACGCGTCAGGGTTTGTTGGCTGCCGAGAGCTGGATTATTCAACACGTTGGCGTACACCAACTGGCCTTGCGGCGCCTGCTTGAAATAAAGCACCGACGTTTCGATGTGGCCGTTGCAAGGGTCGGAGCAGGAACTAGCTGCTTGCGCAATAATTAAAAGAGCCAATAACTTTTTCATGCGTAAAGTACTTGCGCGTATTAATCGGCGAGCCTCAATGGCGGAATATTTATGCGCTCGTAAATAGTCGCTAGCGGCAACTGACAATGCAAAGATGGTAACAGCAAAACGTCGCTGAGCTTACGCAAACTGGTAAGTTCCCAGGTGCCGTGGTCGGTGCGCACGAAACTATCCACTAAGATGCGATACTGTGATACCAGTACGTATTGCTGCAAAGAAGGAATAAGCTGGCTTTGCTCAAATTTCCAGCCCCGGTCGCGGGCCTCCGTGCTTTTGGACAAGATTTCGATTATCAGTAACGGAGAATGCACCGTGCGCGGGTCATCATCGCGCGGGTCGCAGCTCACCATCACATCAGGGTAGCTGTAGTGCTCTCCGGCCTCGATAGCAAGCCGTACATTCTCCGCATAAATCTCACAGTCACGCCCCTGCAAGCCTAATCGTAACCCAAACGCACAGTTTTGAATCAGGCGGTTATGCTGCTTAGTGCCCCCGGCCATGCCTTCCGCAGATGCCGGTCCCTCAAGCGGAAATATTTCGCCATGATAGTATTCGTGGCGAATAGCCGACTGCTCCTCCAAGGCGAAATACTCCTCGACGGTGTAGTGACGCTGGTAAGCAGATTGGGCGGCGGACATATAACTTAGAGAAAATCTAACGGAACGATGGAAGAGCTATTCACCGACACAGTAATTACCATTGAAGATATTAGGGAGGCGCTCATCACGCTATTTCCTGGTCTGAGGCCTTTTCAGTGCACGCTCTTTACTGGGGAGTTTGAACCTGGTTTTAATTCAGACGATTTTAACCACATTCTTTTCGAGATTAACTATGAGCCAGTCCGGCTTGAATTTCAGTGGCGCCTATCAATCTATCGCACACCGAATGAAGACCATGAGGAGCGACAAATGGCTATCGCTTCTTATTTAGCAGAAAAATTAACGATTCGCGTTGTTATTTCCTATACACTTCCAAGCAGCCCTAAGGACCCTTATTATGTATTACTCTACAATAAAAACATCTGCTATTTAGCAGATGATAGTAGGTTCAGCTACACTAGCTTATTCATAGATGAAGAGCAGGTCGAATTAGCAGTACCAATAAAAATACTGAATTCAGTTCAGCTTCCAACAGTAATTTTTGACGGTTTGGGGGCACTAATAGAATAAAAGGACGTCTGAATTTCTATAACTCAAACGCCCTCTTATTTCTCTATTCTACACCACCGAAAAATCGAACGACTCCAAAAATTTCGTGGTGAAATTACCCGCCTTAAAATCCTCGCTGTCCATTAGCGCCAGGTGGAAAGGAATGGTGGTTTTTACGCCTTCCACTACGAATTCGCTCAGGGCGCGCTTCATTTTGACGATGCACTCCTCGCGGGTTTGGGCCACGGTGATGAGCTTAGCAATCATGGAATCGTAGTTGGGCGGAATCTGGTAGCCCGCGTACACGTGGGTATCGACGCGCACGCCGTGGCCGCCGGGGATGTGCAGCGTGGTGATGCGGCCCGGCGCGGGGCGGAAGCCGTTGCGCGGGTCCTCGGCATTGATGCGGCACTCCATCGCGTGCATCTTGGGGAAGTAGTTTTTGCCCGAAATCGGGATGCCGGCGGCTACCTTAATTTGTTCCTTAATAAGGTCATAGTTGATGATTTCCTCGGTCACCGGGTGCTCGACCTGGATGCGGGTATTCATTTCCATGAAGTAGAAATCGCGGTTGGCATCGACCAGAAATTCGATGGTCCCTACCCCCTCATAATTGATAGCCGAGGCGCCAGCAATGGCCGCCGCGCCCATGCGCTCGCGCAGGTCGTCGGTCATAAAGGGCGACGGGGCTTCTTCCACCAGCTTCTGGTGGCGGCGCTGGATGGAGCAGTCGCGCTCCGAGAGGTGGCACACGTGACCAAACTGGTCGCCGATAATCTGCACCTCGATGTGGCGCGGCTCCACCACGTATTTTTCCAGGTACATGCCGTCGTTGCCGAAGGCCGCTTTGGACTCGGTACGCGCGTCGTCCCAGGCTTTCTGAAACTCGTCGTCGCCATTAATAATGCGCATGCCGCGCCCGCCGCCGCCGGCCGTGGCCTTGATGATGACGGGGTATTTGATTTCGTTGGCGATTTTCTTGCCCTGCTCCACCGAGTCGAGCAGGCCCACCGAACCCGGCACCACGGGCACGCCGGCCTTAATCATGGTGGCTTTGGCGGTGGCCTTGTCGCCCATCTGGTTTATCATCTCGGGCGAGGCGCCGATAAACTTGATGCCGTTTTCCTGGCAAATGCGCGAAAATTCCGCGTTCTCGCTCAGGAAGCCGTAGCCGGGATGAATAGCGTCGGCGTTGGTAATCTCGGCTGCCGCGATGAGGGTAGGGATGTTCAGGTAGCTCTGGCTGCTGGCGGGCGGCCCAATGCAGACGGCCTCGTCGGCAAAGCGCACGTGCAGGCTTTCCTTGTCGGCGGTCGAGTACACGGCCACCGTTTTGATGCCCATCTCGCGGCAGGTACGGATAACGCGCAGGGCAATTTCGCCCCGGTTGGCAATCAGGATTTTATTGAACACGGGAATTTCAAGTTATGAGTTATGAGTTAAAAGT
>CAZZWL010000003.1:0-23885 GCA_964657755.1 uncultured Rhodanobacter sp. | reverse complement strand
CTTAAAAAATGACTACTCAATCAGGAACAGCGGCTGGTCGTACTCCACGGGGGTAGCATTCTCGACCAGCACTTTCACGATGCGGCCGGCTTGCTCAGCCTCAATCTCGTTGAATAGCTTCATGGCCTCGATGATGCAGATAACCTGGCCTTTCTCCACCATGTCACCGACCTGCACAAACACTGGCGAATCGGGCCCACTGCTGCGGTAGAAGGTGCCAATCATGGGCGACTTGAGGGGCGTGTAAGTGGCCGTGCTGGCGGGCTCGGCCGCGGCGGGGGGGGTAGGGGCCGCCGCAATGGTGGGCGCCGGCGCGGCCGCTGGCTGCGGGGCCAGGGCGGCGGGCGCCGAGCTCATGCTCACCACCTGCTTGGTATTGGGCTCGCGCTGCACCGAGATTTTAAACTCCTCAGTTTCAATATTGACTTTATTGAGGCCCGATTTGGCAATAAAGTCGAGCAGTTCCTGGAGTTCTTTGGCTTTCATGGCAGCGTCTTTTTTGGGCGGGGTTTTATGGGATTCTTTCGACATCGGAGGGGAAGTAGCGCGGGCTTGGTGAGTCCGCGCGTTGAAACGTTTGGTTGCCACCACGCGCAGGCTCGCGGAGCCCACGCCACAACCTTACTTCACGCGCTCTACGTAGGAGTAATCGCTGGTCTTGATGCGAATTTTGGTGTCGGTATCAATAAAAAGCGGCACCTGAATGCGGGCCCCGGTTTCGACGGTGGCGGGCTTGAGGGTGTTGGTGGCGGTGTCGCCGCGCAGGCCGGGCTCGGTGTAAGTCACCATCAGGTCAACGGTGGTGGGCAGCTCGGCGGTGAGGGGCTGCTCGGTTTCGGCGTGCATGAGGATGGTCACGGCCTGGCCTTCCTTCATGAGGTCGGCGAAAGGTACCATCGCCTCGTTCAGCACAATCTGCTCAAAGGTGTCGTTGTCCATGAACGTGTAGCCGTAGTCGTCCTTGTACAGATACTGGTGCGGGCGCTGCTCCACGCGGGCCGTTTCGACCTTTACGCCGGCGTTGAAGGTATTGTCTAGGACGCGGCCGGTCTTGATGTTGCGCAGCTTGGTACGCACGAAGGCCGGGCCTTTGCCGGGCTTTACGTGCTGAAATTCGGTGATTACGTGCAGGTCGTTGTTGTACATCAACACGAGCCCGTTACGGAAGTCGGCGGTGGTTGCCATTTCTTTAGAGTTATGAGTTAAAAGTTATGAGTTATGAGTTGAAAAGCCGTGAGGTAGAGCGACTGAATCAACTCATAACTCATAGCTTTTAACTCATAATTCTTCACGAGTTATACGCCCATTTGATGTGCATGGCGCCCCAGGTGAAACCGCCGCCGAAGGCCGCAAAAATGAGGTTATCGCCCTTGTGCAGCTGCTTCTCGTAGTCCCAGAGGCAGAGGGGGATGGTGCCGTTGGTGGTGTTGCCGTAGCGTTGGATGTTGAGCATTACTTTTTCGGGCCCTACCCCCATGCGGTGGGCCGTGGCGTCGATAATGCGCTTGTTGGCCTGGTGGGGCACCAGCCAGGCCACGTCGTCGTGGCTCAGGTGCTGGCGGGCCATCACCTGAGCGGCCACGTCGGCCATGTTGGTCACGGCAAACTTGAAGACCGTGGCGCCCTCCTGGTATATGTAGTGCTCCTTGTTGGCGATGGTTTCGGCCGTGGGCGGGCGCCGGCTACCCCCCGCTTTCTGGTGTAAAAAGTGCTCGCCGTTGCCGTCGGTGCGCAGCACCTGGTCCAGAATGCCGTAGCCGTCGGTGTTGGGCTCGAGCAGTACGGCGCCGGCCCCGTCGCCGAAGATGATGCAGTTGGCGCGGTCGGTGTAGTCCACGATGGCCGACATTTTATCGGCGCCCACTACCACCACCTTCTTGTACATACCGCCCTGGATGAACTGCGCCCCAGTGGCCAGCGCGTACAAGAAGCCCGAGCACGCCGCATTCATGTCGTAGCTGAAGGCATTCTTGATGCCGACGGCGTTCGAAATGATGTTGGCGGTGGCCGGAAACAGCATGTCGGGCGTTACGGTGGCGCAGATAACGAGGTCCACGTCCTCGGGCCGCGTGTTGGTCTTTTCCAGCAGCTGCTGCACCGCCTTAATGCCCATCACCGAGCTGCCCTGGTCTTTACCTTTCAGAATACGGCGCTCTTTGATGCCGGTGCGCGAGGTAATCCATTCGTCAGTGGTATCGACCAGTTGCTCGAGCTCCTGGTTGGTGAGCACGTAGTCGGGCACGTAGCCTCCGACTCCGGTAATGGCGGCGGTAATCTTCATGAGCGCAAAGGTGCGGCCCGAACGCAAAAGTCCGGCCCGGGGCCAGACTTTTGGGAGTTAGGATTTGAAAGAGTCTTTGATTTGGTCCACGATGCCCGAATGGGCCATCTGGTAGCCTTGAATTATCATGTTGCAGATGGCCAGCGGCGTGCTAACGCCGTGGCCGATAAGCGCATTGTCGTTGATGCCCAGAATGGGTGAGCCGCCAATGGTTTCGTAGTTTACTTTCTCAAAAAATTCGTCGTTCAGGTTGCGGGTCACCATGATGTCGTACATCGACTCGGCCATTTTGAGCATCACGTTGCCCACGTACCCGTCGCACACGATGACGTCGGCCTTGTCGTTAAACAAGTCCCTACCCTCAATATTACCGATGAAGTGCACGTGCGGGTTCACCTTAAAGAGCTGGTGCGCCGCCTGGGTCACCACATCGCCCTTGCCTTCCTCTTCGCCCAGGCTCATCAGGCCTACTTTGGGCTCGGCGATGCCCAGCACGTACCGCGCGTAGAGCGAGCCGAGCTCGCCAAACTGTTCCAGCATTTCGGGCTTGCAGTCGGCGTTGGCCCCGGCATCGACCAGGATGCCGTAGCCGCCGGCCAGCTTGGGCACAAAGTTGGCAATGGCCGGGCGCAGCACGCCCGGCACCACCTTCACCGTGAACATGGCGCCCACGAGCATGGCGCCCGTGTTGCCGGCCGAGCAAAACGCATCGACCTCGCCGCTGTGCAGCAGGCGGTAGCCGACGGCAATGCTGCTATCCGGCTTCTGCTGGAAGGCTTTGGTGGGGTGCTCTCCCATTTCGATGACCTGGGAGGCGTGCACTACTTCGAGGGCTGCGGCGCTGGGGCCGTATTGTTGCAGGAGCGGGCGTATGTCGGGCTCGGAGCCGATAAGTACGACTTGCGCTTTGCCGGCCAGGCGCTGGGCCGCCAGTACGGCACCGGCCACAGCGGCTTGGGGGGCAAAGTCGCCACCCATTGCGTCGAGGGCAATTTTCATGAACGCGAAAAAAGTATAGAACTAGCCATAGAGCGTGAGCGCAGAAAACCAAACCGGGCCGAACTGCCAATCTCAAAAGAGCAGTCCGGCCCGATGGTACCGCGAAATAACAACGCTTTCGGCTATTCTTCGTCCGTGTCCGTGTCGCCGGCTGCCGCGGGGGCAGCTACCGAGGTATAATTCTTGACGGCCAGCTGGCCATTGTGGTACAGGTCGCCGTCTACCACGTAGGCCTTGTGGCGCAGGTGCAGCTCGCCCGTGTTGGGGCAGATGGTCACGGCCTTAGGGGTGAGTTTGTGGTGGCTACGGCGTTTGTCGCGGGTGGCGGAGGAGGTCCGGCGCTTAGGATGGGCCATGTTTTGGAGGAGTTATGAAGTAGGAGTTATGAATTATGAATTAGCACAAGGTCCTAATTCAGGTTTTTGAGGGCTGCCCAACGGGGGTCAGCTGGCTCGTCATCGTCCGGGCCTTCGCCCGGTGGGCGGGTCGAGAAGATGAGCTTGGTGGTAGCATCGGGGTCGTCATCGGCTTCGTTTTGGAAGCGCGGATGCAGCTTTTTCATGGGCAAAGCCAGGCCAATATAATCGTAGAGGTGCTGGGCTAGGTTGAGCGTCAGCGTTTCGGGCGTCACTTGCAGCACGTCGTCGTCCAGCTCCTTGGGCTCGTCGCCGTAGCGCACCAGCAGCCGGTTTTCAATGTCCAGCGGGTGGTCGAACTCGTCGAGGCTGCGGTCGCAGGTGAGGCGCACGGTACCCACAATGTGCGAGTTGATGGTGATAACGCGCTCCGTTTTAATGAGCGTCACGTCGGCGTGCAGGTCGCCATCAGCGATAAATTCGCCTTGTGGGTCGAACTCCTCAAAAAAGGCGCGGCCTAGCTCAAACGCAAACTGGTGCGTCTTGAGGGAAAGCCGGGCGATGGGCAAATCAAATTGCGGGTCCTTTTTCACGGTAAGCCGAATAACGGGGGGCAAAGGTACGGGTTTTAGTTGGCTTTATCAAGCATAAAACCTATAGGTAGCCAGGATTGCGTGCCCGGCGGCCGCCTACCCCCCTTCCTCATCCGGATAGCGCAGCCCGATGCGCTGGCGCACGGCGTCGAGCAGGCGCATCAGCGTCAGGCTGGATGCGAGGGGTAGGAGGGGGCTTTCGAGCAGGCCTTGCGCCAGGCATTCCTGCACGTGGGCGGCTTCATAGTGGTAGCCAGCGCCGGGCGGGAGGTAGGCAAATTCCTGCGCCGCCTGGCCTGGCAGCTGCACCCGCACGCCGTGCGGCGCATAGAGTGGCCCCAGCAGCCGCAGCTGCCCGCCGGTGCCGTAAAGCACGCACTGGTTGTCGAGCGGGGCGGCCAGCGTGGAGGCCAGGCTGGCCGTAGCCCCGCTGGCGTAGGCCAGGCTCATGGCGCAGCTCAGGTCCACGCCGGTTGGTGCGGCCACGGATACGGCCTCCACCGCCGTGGGCGGGCCCAAAAAAAGCTGGCTGAGAAAGAGCGGATACACGCCGATATCGAGCAAGGAGCCCCCGGCCAGATTGGGGTTAAAAAGCCGCCCCAGTGGCTCGTAGGGCATGAAGCCGCCAAAATCGGCCACCAGGTGCTTCACCTCTCCGATGGCGCCCGCCCGTAGCAATTCTAGCGCGTGAGCCACGGCCGGGAAAAAGCGCGTCCAAAACGCCTCCATCAGAAATACGCCCTGCGCCTGGGCCACGGCAACCAATTCCTGCGCCTGGCCGGCATTCACGGTAAAGGGTTTTTCGCAGAGCACGGCGATGCCGGCCCGCAGGCACAGCAGCGCGTGGGCGTGGTGCTCGGAGTGGGGGGTAGCGAGGTACACCACGTCGAGGTCGGGCACGGCAGTGAGCGCCTCGTAGCTGCCCACGGCGTGGGCGGCGCCAAACTCGGCGGCAAACGCCCGTGCCTTATCCGGACTGCGGGAGGCCACGGCGTGCAGGCTGGCCCCCGGCACGTGCGCCAGGTCGGCCGCGAATTTGCGGGCAATGCTGCCCAGGCCCAGAATTCCCCAGCGGTAAGTGCGCATAATATACTGGTTGATTAAGATTGCTGATTGTTGTTAATCAATGCTTTGCAAAAAAAACGTCATGCTTCGACAAGCTCAGCATGATAGACGATTTTCTCCTACTTCCTGGCCGCTACCTGCTTCAATCGGGCTTGCAGCTGGTCCAGCTCGGTCCGCGAGAGGTAGCGGCCGTCGGTCACGACGGCCGCGATACGGCGGGTATTGGCAATGTCTACTAGCGGGTTGGCGCTGAGCAGCACCAGGTCAGCGACCCGGCCGGCCCGCACGGTGCCAAAGTCCTGGAGCCGGTGGAGGAAGCGCGCCGGGTTGAGGGTGGCCGTTTGCAGGGCTTGCAGGGGCGTGAAGCCGGCCGCCACGAAGCGCTGGAGTTCCAGGTGCAGGCTCACGCCGGGAATGAGGTCGACGCCCGCCGGCATGTCGGTGCCGGCCAGGAAGCCTACCCCCGCCTGGTGCAGCCGGCGCACGATGTCCAGCTCGTGGGCCACGAACTTTTCGCGCACCGCCAGCGGCTCGGTATCCATAGTTTGGGCGATGCTCTTTTGGGCTCTGGGCCAGCGCGTTTCGACCCAGCTATGGCCCGCGTAAGCCAGGGCCGAATCCTGCCGCCAGGCTATGGCATCGACCAGCCACTGGCCGCGCTCCCAGTAGAGGGTAGGGCACTGCCACACCTGCCGCGCCGCCAGCAGCTTGATGATAGCGGCCTCGCGGGCCGGGTCGTAGGTGGTCAGGAAGCGGCCCGGCGACTTCGTGCCGCCCGCCACGTACTTCGCCTCGTCGGGCGAGCTGGCTTCAAAAATGCCAATCAGGTGCTCGAACGTGCGTTGGCCGGCCGCCACGGCCTCGCTGGCGCGCACGCCGTCGGGCACGTGGCCATCGACGGGCAGACCCACTTTTTTGGCCTCGGCCATGATGGCGAAGTAGGCCGCGCGCGGTACCAGCGACTGCACCTTGATGAAGTCCACGCCGCGCGCCTTTAGCATGTCCACCGCCCGGCGGCCGTCCTCGGGGGTCGCAATGGCGATGGCCGCCTGGTAGGGCGACTTGCCGCCGTCGAGCATCGGGCCCGACACCAGCAGGCGCGGCCCCAAAATCTGGTGCGCCGCCACAGCTTGCCGGGCGCGCAGAATGCTGTCCAGCTGACTCCCCATGTCGCGGATGCCCGTCACGCCATTTGCCACCAGCAGCGGCAAAATGAGGTCGGTGCCCGCGCTGGCCGTGCCATCGAAATATACGTGGGTGTGCATGTCCCAGAGCCCCGGTATCAGGTACTGGCCGTGGGTATCCACGACCTGGCCCGGCTCAGGGGGGGTAGGGCGTGCCGACGGCCCCACCCGCACAATGCGCGTACCGCTGATGACCACCGTTTGGTCGGGCAGAATCTTCCCGGTCTGCACGTCCACCACGTTGGCGTGGGTCAGGGTCAGCTGCTGCGCCAGGGCCGGCCAGCTACCCAGCCAGTTGATTACGAGCAAAAGGAGGGGTAGGCGCATGAAATTGGGTGATAGCAGTTTAGGACATATGTAAAACCGTTTGTCATTGCTTCGCAGGCTCGCAATGACAAACGGTTAGCAATTACCTGACAATGACAGACGTTTTCGACTAACTCAAACAGCAGCTTACCGCACCGCGCGCGGGTCGGCCGCCGCGAAGCGACGGGCGCGCACTACGTCGCAGGCCAGAAACACGGCGGCCCGAAACGACGACGCATCGGCCATAAACTTGCCCGCGATGCCGTAGGCCGTGCCGTGGTCGGGCGAGGTGCGCACCACCGGCAAGCCGGCCGTGAAGTTCACGCCCCGTTCAAAAGCCATGAGCTTAAACGGAATCAGGCCTTGGTCGTGGTAGATGGAGAGGGTGGCGTCGAACTGCCGAAACTGCCCGGTGCCGAAGTAGCCATCGGCGGGGTAGGGGCCGAACACCAGGTGCCCGTCGTGCTCAAACTGCCGGATAACGGGCGTCACCACGTCGCCTTCCTCGCGGCCAATCAGGCCGTTTTCGCCGGCGTGGGGATTCAGGCCCAGCACGGCTATCTTGGGTTTCAAAATGCCAAAATCCTGCTGCAACGACTTCAGCAGCATCCGCACTTTGGTGCGCAGCAAGTCGCTGGTCACGCGAGTCGATACGTCGCGCAGCGGAATGTGGCCGGTGGCGGTGGCCACGCGCAGGCTCTGCTCCTCATCCACCAAAAACATGAGGCTGTCGGCCGCGCCAAAGTAGCTGGCCAGGAACTCGGTGTGGCCGGGGAAGCGGAAGTCGTCGGCCTGGGTATTTTCCTTGCTGATGGGCGCCGTCACGAGGGCATCGAGCAGGCCGGCCTTGAGGTCGCGGCTGGCGGCGAGCAGGCTCTCGCGGGCGGCCTGGCCGCTGGCGGCCGAGGGCTGGCCGGGCGTGAGGTGAAAATCATCCTCCCAGCACGTCACGGCGTTGAGGCGGCCGGGGGCAATGTCGGCCGCATCGCGCAGCTGCCGAAACGTGAGCGGCTCGGCGCCCTTCTCCACCGGAAAATCGTCGAATAGCGCGGTGGCCGTGCCGTACACCACGGGCGTGCACTGCTGCAAAATGCGCTCGTCGCGCAGCGTTTTATAAATGACTTCGGGGCCGATACCGGCGAGGTCGCCTACGGAAAAACCGAGGCGGGGTAGGGAATCTTTGGCGGGAGGAAGGCTCATATGGGAAGAAAAGCGCTGAGGCGGCTCGGCCAACGGCCAGCACCGGGCAGCTAATCGATGCTCAAAAGTAGCGCCTTCCATGCGGGCAGCCTCGGGCGGCTTAGGCAGCAGGAACAATAACCAGGGCTGCTGGACCAAGGACTACCCAAAACGATGGGCTGGCCGGCGGCTACCCAGGGCCTACAGCGCCTGGTAGAGCCAGGCCATCTGGCGGGCCGTGAGCCAGTCGGGCACGGCCGCCAGAGCGGCATTGCGCAGGGGCGCCAGCCAGGGCGGAGTAAAGTGCGCCAGCTGCCCCAGCCGCCGCGACTGCTCCACGATGCGGCGCGTGCGGGCCCGGCGCCGCTGGTCGAAGACCCGGAAGGCCGCCGGCACGTCGGCCGGGGCGCGGCGCAGGCAGCGGGCCAGCACGGCGGCATCTTCGACGGCCATGCCGGCGCCCTGGCCCAGGTTGGGGGTAGTAGCGTGCCCGGCATCGCCCAGCAGCAGCACCCGGCCAAACGCCAGGCTGGCCAGCGGGGCCAGGTCGTAGAGGTCGCCCCACAGTAGGTCGGCATCGGCGGTGCTGGCCAGCACCTGCGGAATGGGGGCGTGGAAGCCGGTGAAATGGCGCTGCAAATCGGCCACCCGGTAGGCCTTGAAAACGGGGTCGTTGGGCGCGGGACTGTTGAGGCAGGCAAACCAGTAGAGCCGCCCGTCGGCCACCGGCACCAGCCCAAAGCGCCCGGCGCGCCCCCAGGTTTCACTCGAGCCAGTGGTGGGCAGGCCGGGAATACTGGCCGGCACCACGGCCCGCCAGCAGGTGTAGCCGGCGTAGCGCGGCTGGCTGGCGGGCAGCAGCTGCCGCCGCACCCGCGAGCGAATGCCATCGGCCGCCACCAGCGCCTCGGCCGTGGCCTGCGTGCCGTTCTCAGAAAAGGCCGTTACGTGCGTGGCAGTCTGCTCGAAGCGGGCCAGCCGGTGCCCCAGCCGCACCACGCCGGGCGGCAGCGCCTGCAGCAGCGCGCGCTGCAAGTCGGCCCGGTGCACGGCCAGGTTGTCGTAGCCCAGGCGCTCGGTAAAGCCCGAGGTATCGGCCCGGTTGAGCACCCGGCCGTGCTCGGTGAGCAGGCGCACGGTGGTGAGCGGCGTGCCCAACGGCCGCACCGCCGCGTGCAGGCCCAGCTCGTCGAGCGCCCGCATAGCATTGGCGCCCAGCACCACTCCAGCCCCAATTTCGCGCAGCTCGGCGGCCCCCTCGTACACGCGCACCTGGTGACCCAGCCGCAGCAGCGCCTGGGCGGCGGCCAGGCCGCCAATGCCGGCCCCGATGACGAGAAAATCAGCCATAAAATGGGATGCGAGACTAGCGTGCCCGTCTTAGCTGTAGCACAACTGCTTGAATCAGCTTATTTTGCGTAATTCTTAATTTTGAGTCTTGCTGACAATTGCTGGTCAATACTTTGGGCAGCATCTAAGCACCAACGCACTAGCTCAGCTTCATCAGTGCCAACCTTTTCTACTTTAGGACCCTGCTGAGAAGTAAGACTTACCCGATATACACCATGCAACTGCTCCTGAATATTCCAGGTCCAACTCGCTAAAGGAGTCGCTTGGTCGTTCATTTTTCTGGCATTAAACAGTTCGTTCAAACCGGACAAGATGCTTCCTTCGGAACGCCAGATGGTATGACAAACGGTCCTACCCCAGCTGCTTCGTCAAAAACTCATAGAGCAGCCGCACGCCCATGCCGGTGCCGCCTTTGCCGCGGTAGCTGTCGGCGGCCGTCAGGAACGCGGGGCCGGCGATGTCCAAATGCAGCCAGGGCGTGCCTTCGATAAAGCGCTCCAGAAACTTGGCGGCCGAGATGTGGCCGGCTTCGGCTTTGCCCAGGTTGGAGAGGTCGGCGATGTCAGACTTCATGTGGTCGGCGTAGTCGTCCCAGAGCGGAAACTCGACCAGGCGCTCGTGCACGCGGTGGGCGGCGGCCAGCAGCTGCGCGGTGGTATCGGGCGCAGCGGTGCCCATCACGGCGGCGGCCTCGGTGCCCACGGCACGCACGGCGGCGCCGGTGAGGGTAGCGAGGTCAATCACCAATTCAGGGTGGTATTTTTTGGCGAAGCTGAGCGCGTCGGCCAGCAGCAGGCGGCCCTCGGCGTCGGTGTTTTTGACTTCCACCGTAAGGCCCGAGTGCATAGTAAGCACGTCGCCGGGCACGTAGGCCAGGCCGCCGGGGCGGTTGTCGGTAGCCGGCACCAGGCCGATAACGTGCAGCGGTACGTGGTTCTTAGCCAAGGCATAAAGTACGCCGCCCACGGCCGCGCCGCCGGCCATGTCGCACTTCATCAGGTCCATGCTGTTGGGCGTGGGCTTGAGGCTGAGGCCGCCGGTATCGTACACCACGCCCTTGCCCACGAGCACGTAGGGCTTCTCGTTTTTAGCGCCGGCGGGCTTCCACTCCAGAATGCTGAAGGTGGGCGGCTCGGGCGAGCCCAGGTTCACGGCCAGTAGGCCGCCCATGCGCAGGCTCTCGATGCGGGCCATGTCGAGGATGTCGGTGGTGTAGCCGGCGTCGTCGCCGGCCTCGGCCAGGCGCTCGGCAAACTGCTGGGCATTGAGCTTATTGAGCGGCGCGTTCACGAGGTCGCGGGCGAAGGCGACGCCTTCGAGCAGATACTGCAACTCGCTGACCTGCGTCGCCGTGGCTGCCTCGCCCACGAGATTAATCGTAGTGAGCGCGGCCGCCGCGCGCGACTTTTCATCCGTTTTGTAACCCTCAAACTGATAAGCAGCCAGGAACAAGCCCTCGGCCAGCGTGCGCGCGGCATCGGGGTTTTCGCTGAGATTCTGCACGAAAACCTCGGCCGTTTTTTCCTTTTTCAGGGCCGCTTGCAGCTGGTGGCCGGCTTTGCGCAGGGCTTCGAGCTGGAGGTCGGGGGTAGGCTTTTTTTCGAGCACCACGAAGTAGTGCTGGTGCGAAAAGTGGTTGAGGGTGATGAGCTTTTGGTCGTCGGCCAGCGCCGCCTCGATGTAGTTGCGGGCGGCTTCGGGCAGGTCGGTGGCGGCGGCGGCGGGTAGGGCAGTGGTGCCGAGGGGCAGCACAAAAATCTGGGTAGCGTGGGCCGGCACGGCGGCGGCGTGGGCAAGTAGGAGTGACATAGGGAGCGAACAGGGGCGTAACTTTGGCGTGAAGGTATTGTAAAACGGAGTGGCACTCCGTTTTGGCAGTGGGATGTAGACCAAGCGGAAACGGAGTGCCACTCCGTTTTACCTACTACGAATGACTTTTCGGAAAACCCTGCGGCTTCTGCTGCCCCTGCTGTGCTCATCGCTGCTGGCCTCGGCCCAGCTGATGCAGCCCAAAACGATGTTTACCCGCGCCGATACGCTGCGCGGCGGGCAGCCGGCCGCGCGCACCTGCTACGACATCACCTACTATCACCTCGACGTCAAGCTCGACGTGGCCCGTCGGTTCATCAGCGGCTCCAACCTGTTTCGCTTCACGGCCACGCGCGATTTTACGCGGCTGCAATTTGACTTGTTTGCCAACCTGGCGGTGGACAAGGTGACGTACCACGGCCGCGAGGTGCCCTTCACCCGCGAGGCCAACGCGGTGTTTGTGACCTTCCCTACCCCCCTTAAAACGGGCAGCCGCGACGAGTTCACGGTCACGTACTCGGGCCAGCCCACCGTGGCCAAGCGGGCGCCCTGGGATGGCGGCTTCGTGTTTGCCCACGACACCACCGGCGCGCCCTGGGTGGCCACCGCCTGCCAGGGGGTAGGGGCCAGCATCTGGTGGCCCACCAAGGACCAGCAGGCTGACGAAGTGGACAGTATGCTCATCAGCGTGGCCGTGCCCAAGGGCCTCACCGACGTGAGCAACGGCCGCCTGCGCGGCACCCACAAGCTGCCCGGCGGCTACACCCGCTTCGATTGGGCCGTGCGCAACCCCATCAATAACTACGACGTGGCCCTGAACGTGGCCAGGTACGCGCATTTCGCGGACGTGTACCAGGGTGAAAACGGCCCGCTGACGCTCGACTACTGGGTGCTGCCCCAGAACCTGGCGAAGGCCAAAACGCAGTTTGGCGCCAACGTAAAGCCCATGCTTAAGAGCATGGAAAGCTGGTTCGGGCCCTACCCCTTCTACCAGGACGGGTATAAGCTGGTCGAAACGCCGCACCTGGGCATGGAGCACCAGAGCGCCGTGGCCTACGGCAACCACTACCTGAACGGCTACCTGGGCCGCGACCGCTCAGCCACCGGCTGGGGCACGAAGTGGGATTTCATCATCATCCACGAGAGTGGCCACGAGTGGTTTGGCAACAACATCACCAGCAAGGACATCGCCGATATGTGGGTGCACGAGGGCTTTACCTGCTACTCCGAGGCACTGTTTGTGGAAAGCCAGTACGGCAAGCAGGCCGGCCAGGAATACCTGCACGGCCAACGCCGCAATATCTCGAACGACAGCCCCATCATCGGGCCCTACGGCGTGAACAAGGAAGGCTCGGGCGACATGTACGACAAGGGCAGCAACCTGCTCAATATGGTGCGCACGGTCGTTAACAACGACACCAAGTGGCGCCAGATTTTGCGCGGCCTGGGCAAAACCTTCTACCACCAAACCGTGACCGGCCAGCAGGTAATCGACTATATCAGCCGCGAGGCGGGCCACGATTTTAGCCCCGTCTTTGCGCAGTATCTGCAATATCCGACCCTGCCCGTACTCGAAATGCGCGTCGAAAAAGGCCAGCTGCTGGGCCGCTGGGTGGCCAACGTGCCGGCCTTCGACCTGCCCGTGCGCCTGCGCCTGAAGGGCGGCGAGTACAAGTTCCTTACCCCCACCACCAAGTTCAAGCCCCTCGACCTGCCCGGCGCCACCCGCGACAACGTGGAGGTCGATACGTTTAACTACTACATCGGCGTGCTGATGGACTAGGTTTAGGGCAAAAAAGAACGTCATGCTGAGCTTGCCGAAGCATCTCGCTCACGCCGTTGGTTTACTAATCCAACGGTGCGAGCGAGATGCTTCGGCAAGCTCAGCATGACGTTCTTTGCATTATTACTTGACTCTCATGAACGCCGTTCGCCCCAAAAAACACCTCGGTCAGCACTTCCTCGCCGACCCCAACATTGCCCGCCGCATCGTGGAGAGCCTGCGCCTGCCCGAGGGACTCGGGGAGGTGCTCGAAATAGGCCCCGGCATGGGCGTGCTCACGCAGTATTTGCTCGAAAACCCGGCTTACCAGACCAGCGTGGTCGAGATTGATACGGAGTCGGTGGCTTACCTCACGGCGCACTACCCGGCGCTGGCGCCGCGCATCTACGCCACCGATTTTCTCAAGCAGGATTTGGGGCAGTTATTCCCCGATAAGCCGCTGGCCATCATTGGCAATTTTCCTTACAACATCAGCACCCAGATATTCTTTCAGGTGCTGGCGCAGCGCCACCAAGTGCGCGAAGTGGTAGGCATGCTGCAAAAGGAAGTGGCCGAGCGCCTGGCCGAGCCGCCCGGCTCCAAAACCTATGGCATCCTGAGCGTGCTCCTGCAGGCGTACTACGACATCGAGTACCTGTTTACGGTGCCGGCCCACGTGTTTGTGCCGCCGCCCAAGGTCGAGTCGGCCGTGGTGCGCCTCACCCGCAACCAAACCGAGCGGCTGGACTGCGACGAAAAGCTATTTTTCCGGGTCGTGAAGCAAGCTTTTTCAACCCGCCGCAAAACGCTGCGCAACGCTCTTAAACCGCTAGGCATGTCCACGGAAACGATGGCCGCCGAGATTTTTGATAAGCGCGCCGAGCAGCTGGGGGTAGGAGATTTTGTGCTGCTGACGAATATGGTAGCGGCGGCATAAGGCCAGTGAGTGGCGTTCGTAGTTACTTAGTAGATTATGACTAAGTTGTTGCTGATTAGTATATTTTGGCTCGGGTTTACTAGCCCAGCGAAGAAAGCCGCGTGGTTTAGCGGCCTCATCGTGTACCACAATGAGTTTCGCAACGCCGCCGGCGACGTGGTAAACAGCAAGGCCGGGGCCGAGAACTTGTTCTACATTCAGGGTAGTAATTACAAGCTCTGCGATAGTGATAAAAAGCTGCGGGAAGTGTACCTCGGCAAAACGCACACGCACCAAATAATGCAGGATGGCAGGCTTACCGTGACCACCGACACGACTACCCACCAGCCGCCGGTGACGGCCACGTACCTGCCCACGACGGCCACCATCCTGGGCCATCCGTGCCGCGCCGTGCAGCTGGTGCACGGTGCGGTGGCCAGCATCATCTACTACTCGCCCGAGGTGCGGGTCAATCCCAAAGGCTTCAGCAAGGCCCCGTTTGGCTACTGGTATGCCCTGCTGAAGGCCACCGACGGCGCCCTACCCCTGCGCACCATCAGCGTATACTCGGCCCACGGCTACACCGCCACCAGCGAGGCCACCGCCGTGCAGGCCCTGCCGCTGACCGACCAAGATTTTACGACCGCCGCCCCGGCTCGGTAGCTTTTTTAGTGATGAACCTCTGCCTCATAATTGACGACATGCATCCCTCGCTCTTGCCCATGCTGCGCAGCATCGGCGTGGAGGGCGACTATCAACCCAAGCTGCTGGCCGCCGATGTGCCCGCCGCGCTCGCCGCCCGGCCCTACCAGGGCCTGATGGTGCGCAGCAAAATGCGCATCACGGCCCCGCTGCTCGCCCATGGCCCGCAGTTGCGCTACGTGGCCCGCGCCGGCGCCGGCGTCGATAACATCGACGAAGACGCCCTTGCCGCGGCCGGCGTCACGCTCGTGAATGCCCCCGAGGGCAACCGCGACGCGGTGGGCGAGTTTGCGGTGGGCCAGTTGCTGGCCCTGCTGCGCCACACCGTGACGGCCGATGCCGAGGTGCGCCGCGCCGAGTGGTACCGCGAGGCCAACCGCGGCGAGGAGCTGGGCACCAAAACCGTGGGGCTGCTCGGCTATGGCCACATGGGTAGGGCCTTCGCCCGGCGGCTGCGGGGCTTTGGCTGCACCGTTCTGGCGCACGACCACGACCCCACCGTGGCCACCGACGGCCACGCCGAGCTGGTGCCGCTGGCCGAGCTGCAGGCCCGCGCCGAGGTGCTGAGCCTGCACATTCCGTACTCGGCTGCCAACCACGAGGTGGTGAATGAGGCGTTTCTGGCCGCTTTTCAGCACCGTATCTGGTTGATGAACACGGCCCGCGGCGAAGTAGTGGACCAGGCTGCCCTGGTAGCGCGGCTGCAAAGCGGCCAGGTGCGCGGCGCCGCCCTTGACGTGCTCGCCAACGAAAAGCTAGCTATCCTTACCCCCCCCCAGCAAGCCAGCTTCGACTACCTGCGCCAGGCCGCCAACGTGGTGCTTTCGCCCCATATCGGGGGCTGGACGCACCAGAGCTACCAGCGCATCAACGAGGTACTGGTCGAAAAAATCAGGGCGTTGGACTTGGGCTCCTAACGAGGGGGTAGGGCCCGGCCCGCTTGCGCTGGCTGGCTAGCCGGGTACAAGAAACGGGCCGCCGGAAACCAAGAACCGCGAACCGGTGTATCTTTGTCGTACCGACGAGGGAGAACGGCTGGCCAGTGTGCCAGCCGTTCTCTTTCTTTTTTACCTGACCCACCCGCTACGCGAAACCAGTCCTTAATCTTATGGCTACTATCAATTATTACACCGCCGAGGGCCTGCAAAAGCTGAAAGACGAACTCCAGGACCTCAAAGTCCGGGGGCGCGCCAAGGCGGCCGAAGACCTGCGCGAAGCCCGCGACAAAGGCGACCTGAGCGAAAACGCCGAGTACGACGCCGCCAAGGACGCCCAAGGCCTGCTGGAGCTGAAAATCTCGAAGCTCGAAGAAGTGCTGGGCAACGGCCGCATCATCGACGAAACCAATATGGATTTCAGCAAGGTGCTCATTATGAGCAAAGTAAAGCTGAAAAACCTGAAGAACAACATGGTGCTCGACTACCTGCTGGTGGCCGAGGAAGAAGCCAACCTGGCCGCCGGCAAAATCTCCGTGAAGTCGCCCATCGGCAAGGGCCTGCTGGGCAAGTCGGCCGGCGACGTGGCCGAAATCACGGTGCCCGCCGGCAAGCTCCAGTTCGAAATTCTGGAAGTCGGCCGCTAGCACCTGGGGTAAGCTTTAGCTTGCCGTTCACAAATTGAAAAGGTAGACCCCTAAGGTCTGCCTTTCTTTTTGCGTTCTTTGCGCACCCGGCCGGTAGTCCGGCAAGCTAAAGTTTACCCCACATTCCTATGCCTTCTATCTTTTCCCGCATCGTGGCGGGCGAGCTGCCCGCCTACAAAGTGGCCGAAGACGCCGACCACCTGGCCTTCCTCGACATCACGCCGCTGGTCGAAGGCCACACGCTGGTGATTCCGAAGCAGGAAATCGACTACATTTTCGATATGACGCCCCAGGCGCTGGCGGCCCTGCACGTGTTTGCCCAGCGCGTGGCCAAGGGCGTGCGGGCCGCCGTGCCCTGCCAGCGCATTGGCGTGGCCGTGATTGGGCTGGAAGTGCCGCACGCCCACATCCACCTCATTCCGCTGAATAAGGTGAGCGACATGAACTTCGCCAACCCCAAAATCAAGGTGGCCGAGGCCCGGATGCGCGAGCTGGCCGCTGCCATCGCCGCCCAAGTGCCGGGCGGCAGCGGCCTGCCCACTGCCGCCGCTCCCAGCCCTACCCCCCCCGCCGACCCCAACGATGCCACCCTGGCCCAGCTTCAAAAGCTGACCCAGGGCCTGAATTTCATCAGCGAGTCGGACGCGCCGCTCGAAGCCGTGAGCTACGCCGCGCCCACCGGCGACCTCCCCAACGCGCAGCTGCTGCAAGTGCTGGGCGAGCCCGCCGACACCAAGGTCGAGAAAGTCGAGCTAACCCAGTTCTTGAGCAACCACACCGCCGACAACGGCGTGACGGGCAGCGTGGCCACCGCCAACCGCTTCAAAGCCTTGCAGATGTACCTCAAGCAGGAGCTGGATGGCGTGCAGGTCTACCGCGTGGGCGCGGGGGCGCAAACCCACGCCTACGCCCTCGGCCGCGACGTAGCCGGCCGCCTGGCTGGCTTCAAAACGGTGCTCACGGCTACGTAGAAGTAATTTATAATGGGCCTGTTTGACTTCCTGAAACCTAAGCCATCTCCTGCGTTGATGCCAGCAGCCACGCTTGAAGCGCTCCTGGCGCAGGCTGCCCAAGACCCAGTCTATCAACCGGAATTTTACCGGCGCCTGTTAGTAGAGCCCCTGGTGATTATAACCGCTGGCGACCCGGCCATGGCTGAAGAGAAAAGTTACGTGTCGGATGGCTCGCCGCTGCAAGTTGTATGCTGGGAAAATGGGCACATCCCGGTCTTTACTACCCCTGCCCGCATCTTTGATGCTGGCGTGGTGCAGCACCAGGTAGTGTACAGCCAACTGAAAGGCCGGGCGTTGTTAGAGATGCTGAGGGATAAAACATTATTTATCAATCCTTACTCTGATTTCACCAAAGAGCTCCTGCCAGCCGAAATAGGCCGCATCCTGGATGGCACGGTATTGCAGACGGGCACTCGCATCACGGTTGAAAAGAAAACCCAGGTTCGCATTGGCCAGCCAGCGGTTTATCCTACGGAAATGGTGCAGGCACTAGTCCGCTTATTAGGCCAGGAGCCCCGCGTGCGGACCGGCTATCTGGCCTGGATACACGACCCGGCCGCCCCTGAGCCGCCGCACTACATTCTCTGCCTCGACGTGGAAGGCGAGATGCGTACTATTTCGCAGAAGACCGGCTTTGTAGCGCAGCAATTCTTGGCCAAGGGCGAGCTCATTGATATTGTGCAGGCTGGCCAGAGCAGCCTGACCGATTACTTCAGGCAGACCAAGCCATTCTACGAAGGATAAGCGGTTAGGGGAGGGTGCTTTTTTATTCAAACTACTACCTGTTTTCACGTGCGACACCTCATTCTACTTCTTGTGATTAGTCAGGCGGCCGCCGCCCAAACCATCGACCCCGCCGCCGTGGCGGCCCTACCCACCGTGCAGCCCGCCGCCCTCGAAGCGCACGTGCGCTACCTGGCCGACGACCACCTGCGCGGCCGCCTGCCCGGCACGCCCGGCTACCAGCTGGCCGTGGACTACGTGACGAGCCAGCTCAAGCAAAACGGCGTGCAGCCGGCCGGCGATAAAGGCACCTACGTGCAGGCCGTGCGCCTGCGCCGCGCCTTTGTGGCACCGGGCCCCACGGCCAGCTACCAGCCGCCCAGCGGGGCGGCCCAGCCACTGGCCGTGGGGCCGGCCATCACGTTTTACCCTAATCCGGGGCAGGCGACGGTGGCCGTGGCCGAGGCGCCGCTAGTATTTGCCGGCTACGGCATCTCGGCGCCCGAGCTGAAATACGACGACTACGCCGGCCTCGACGCCAAGGGCAAGGTGGTGGTCGTGACGCGCCAGGCGCCCCGGCAGTTTGCCGACAACGAGCGGCAGTACTTCACCGACCTGCGCACGGTGCTCGAAACCGCCGCCCGCCACGGCGCGGTGGGCGTGCTGCTGGCCGCCGCCCACGCCGAGGTCCGGCTGCCCGAGTTTCCGAAGGGGGTAGTGAGCGCGTTGGGGCCCGATGGCCAGGTGGCGGTGTCGCGCAGCTACGCGGCGGGCTCGGCGCAGCTGGTGGGCAGCCTTAGCCCGGCCGCGCTGCAGCAGCTGTTTGCCGGCGCGGCCCGCGACACGGGGCAGGTGCTGAGTACGTTGCGCGGCGGCCAGGCCGCCTCCCTACCCCTGCCCGGCCGCCTGAGCGCCCGCTACGCCAGCCGCTACCAGGACGTGGACAGCTACAATGTGGTGGGCAAAATTACTGGCTCGGACCCTAAGCTTAAGAGCGAATACGTGGTGCATAGCGCTCACCTTGACCACCTGGGGGTAGGGCCGGCTATCAACGGCGACTCGATTTACAACGGGGCGCACGACAACGCGACCGGCGTGGCCAGCGTGCTCGAAATCAGCAAGCTCTACGCGGGCCTCAAGGTGAAGCCCCGGCGCTCCATCCTGTTTGTGCTGGTAACGGGGGAGGAAATGGGCCTGCTCGGCTCGGCCTACTTTGCCAAGTTTCCAACCGTGCCCAAGAGCGCACTGGTGGCCGATATCAACACCGATATGCCCACCATCATCGCGCCGCTGCTGGCCGTGGTGCCGCTCGGGGCCGACCACTCGTCGCTCTTGCAGCCGGTGCGGGCGGCCGCCGATTACCTGAAGCTAGCCATCGAGCCCGACCCCGAGCCCACGCAAAACCGCTTCATCCGCAGCGACCAGTACAGCTTCGTGGTGCAGGGCGTGCCGGCGCTGCACATCAAGTACGGCAACAAAACCGCCGACGGCAAAAACAACCTCAGCGAAACCGTGCAGAAGTGGCGCGCCCTCACCTACCACAAGCCCCAGGACAACTTCGCGGGCGGCACCTTCGACTGGGCGGCCGGCGCGCAGTACGCGCGCCTCAACTTTCTCATCGGCTACCAGGTGGCGCAGGCTGCCCAGCGGCCAACCTGGAACCAGGGCGACTTTTTCGGGGTGCGGTTTGGGAAGTAAGGTGCAACCGTTTGGCTGCCAGTAGTATCCAGGCTACATCCCCCACTAGTATTTTCTGACCATGAAAAAAGTCGCTTTCCTGCTTTTGCTAGCCGCCGCGAGTTGCGCCAAGCACGACCCCGTTGCCGACGAGGTAGAAGTGCAGACACTGGGCAGCGACATAAGCTGCGGCTTTCCGGCCGTGGTAGTTATTCAAAATCAGGACCTGGTGACGCGGCTGATTGGTACTTCGTTTGGTAATACCTATGTCGTGTACAACCTGGATACCGCCCTTTGGCAGCGCAAAAGTCAGGTGCTGCTGCTCAAGATTCGTCAGCCAACTACCAGTGAGTTGCGTCCGTGCCTGGCCATTGGGCCGGGGTACAGGCAGTTTACCGTGGTGAGCGCCCGCGTGAAGTAGAGGGGGTAGCCCCCGGAGTGCCACTTGCCCGCCGGGCCATAGTCTAGGAAAAGCCGGGGCCTGGAGCCCTGGCTTTTTGCTTTTTAACGCATTCCGTACGCTTCGCTGCATCGTAAGTGCGGCCACGCCGTGCGGCGCTTTTGGGCGGGCAAGCCAATAACTGCGGGAGGCTGCCCTATTGGCGTGCCGGCCACCACCGAGAAGCGCCGGGCGTGGCGGCTGGCGCCAAAAACAGGTAGTGCCTGCTGCCGCGCCGGGGCACTCTGGGCGGCTGCCGGACCAGCGCAAACTGGCCCGTAGTTCTTTGCTAAAAATTTGACTGCGTGGCAGAACTACTCGCCACTCAGCCACGTATCTTCAGGCCAACCCACTGCCCGCTTCATGAACAAGCCACTCATTGTCCTGCCTCTGGTGTTGCTCGGCCTCGCCGGCTGCGGCCAGAAACCCACCCAAGAAACCACCGCCCCGCCCGCTGCTGCCACCGCGCCGCCCGCCGCCGCGCCCGCCGAAACCGGGGTGACGCGCAGCGAACCAGCCGCGCCCGCCGTCCCCGCCGCGCCCGCCAAGGCTGCGCTGGATACCCAGACCGGCCCCCAGGGTACGCAGGCAGCCCTCACCAAAGCCCTCGTGCGGGGCGATATCCTGACGGTGGAGCTGCAATACAGCCTGCCCGCCAGCGCCGACAATATGACCCCGTTCTACGAGAAGGTAGAACAAATCAGCTATGTTGACGACGCTACGTCCAAGAAGTACGGCGTGCTGAAAGACCAGACCCAGGCTTTCATGGCAACTCCTTTCGATACTGATTTAAAAAAGCTGCGCGTGGCGCCCGTCAAAGCCGGCCCTGCCATCGTCACCCTCAAGTTTCCCGCGCCGCCCGCTACCAGCAAAACCATCTCGTTGAGCATCCCCGAAACGGGCTCGTTCGATGGCATCGCCGTGCAGCGATGAGGCGGCAAATATGGGCAATGTGGGCCGTGGGTGGTCTTCTGGCGGCGCTGCTGGCTGGAGGATGCTCCGAGCAGCCACCCCCTGGCCAGGCCGCCGACGCCGGCCAGCGCCTGCCCGGAGCCACCAGCCCCCCCGCTGCCGCCCCACCCGCCGCCCGTCCGGCCCCGGTTCCGGCGGCCCAGCCGCCCCTCGACCAGGGCCAGCAGCTGACGGCGGACGTGAGCGACCTTAGCGGCCTCATCAGCGACCTGGGCGGCCAGCAGACGGCTGCGGGGCTGGCTTTCACTTTCAATGCCGACGTACTGTTTGATTTCGACAAGGCTGACCTCAAACCTGTGGCCCAGCCTACGCTCGAAAAACTGGCCCAGGTAGTGCAGCAGGCTGCTAAAAGCCGCATCGTCATTAGCGGCTATACCGATGCCAAGGGCGACGCCGCCTACAACCTGGGCTTGTCGCGCCGACGGGCCCAGGCCATTGCCGACTGGCTGCGTGCCCACCAAGCCGGGGCCCCCGGCCAAACCCAGGTGAATGGCTACGGCGAAGCCAACCCCGTGGCCCCGAATGTGAAGCCCGACGGCAGCGACGACCCCGCCGGCCGCCAGCAAAACCGCCGCGTCGAAGTGCTCATATCCTAGCCAACCACCCGGCCCGTTCCAGAGGTTTTTAGCCAACCAAAACAGCTTTGGGCGAAGTTAGGGGTTAAAGTTGCGAAACGCCTACCCGATGCCCACCAGCAAAAAAACCGCGCTCACGTAGGCCCACAGCAGCGAAAACACGACGTGGACAGCCGTTTCGAACCGCTTGCCGCGCCACAGCGTAGCCGAGTAGCCGAAAAACTGAATCAGCAGGCGCGCCAGCCAGAATACGCCCAGGCCCAGCGCCACCCGGCGGCCCAGCGGCGTGCCCACCAACTCGGCGGCCGAGGTGAGGCACAGCAGGCCCATTAGGAGCACCGCCAGGGCGATGAAAAACGTGTGCACGTACATCATCTGCCGATTGATGAGGCTGACCACGGCAAACTCGCGCCGCCAGTCAAAGTACCACGCAAAGCCCGCGTGCAGCAAAGCCAGCACTACCAGCAAGGCCCCGATAAACTCAAGCTGAAGCTGCATCGCCGCGCAAGATGAAAGCCGTAATAAACGGCGTGATGTGAATTTCCCGCACCATGTGCAGCCCCGCCGCCCGGAACGTAGCCAGCCAGGCGCGCCGCGAATGAAAATGGAAAAACCCAACGGTATAGGCCAGAAAATTGGCCGTATCGCGCAGGTGCTCGACCACTATAATGGGCCCGCCGGGCTGCGTCACGCGCCGCAACTCGCGGAAAAACGCAGCCCGCTCGGCCGGGTCACGTATCTCGTGCGCCGCCAGAAATGCCAGCGTGGCATCAGCCACGTGGTCGGGGAGGGGTAGGGCCTGGGTGCTAGCAGGCAGCGTGCCGGCCGGCGGCGGGTAGGCCCGCCGGGCCCGCGCAATGGACACCTCCGTATGGCGGGCCGGGTCGTAGAAATCGACGGCCAGCAGCTGCCCCGCCGGGAATTGCTGCCGCAGCACCGGGCTGATTTCGTCGAAGCCCGCGCTCACGGTGAGCAGCGTGGCGCCGGCCGCCGGCCCCACGCCCGCCGGCAGCCAGCCCAGCTCATACAGGCCCGCGCCATCGTATACGTAGGTCGACACGGCCAGCGACACCACCACCGGCGCCAGCACCAGCAGCAGCCCTACCCCCGCGTAGCGGCCGAAAGGCGCCGGGGCCAGCGCCGCCCCCAGGCCCAGGAGCAGCCCGGCCGCCAGCGCCAGGGCATAAAAGTGCCAGTTGAATCGCACGATGTTGCGCAGGCCTTGCAGCGGCTTTCTTATGGGTGCCATACGTCGGTGCGGCCCTTTTTCCAGTGGTAGGGAATATCGCGTACCAGAAAGGCGTTGGCCAGCACCAGCTGGCTCAGCGGCAGCCCTTCCAGAAACCCCACGTGGGCCTGCGCCACGGCCACCGGCTGCGGCTGCCAGTGCTCGCGCACGCCCTCCACAATGACCACGCGCCGCCCGGCGGCCTCCACGGCGAAGGTGAAGGGTAGGGGCCCGGCAAAGCGCCGCGCCTCGGCCCAGCCGCCAAAGGGCGAGCCAGCCGGCAGCGCCACCGCCTCGCCCGGCACGGGTGGCGCTAGTTGAATAGCGAAATCGCCCCGGTGCGAGGCCGCTGCGAGGCCGCCGTCCGCGTCGGTAAGGCGCAGGTCGATGGTCGCATAGCCGTAGTGCGTGAACACGTTGCCGAGCAGCGCCATGCGGCGGCGGTCGGTTTCGGAGCGCAGAATGTAGAGCCCGCGCAGGCGCTTGCCGGCCGGCGTGACGTAGCGCACGAAGGCCCGGTAGCCTACCAGGCTAAAGTCCTGGCCCAGCCAGGCCGGGAACCCCTGGGGCCGCAACGCGCGGGTTTGCACCAGCGCCACGGCCAGAAAAGCCCACTCGTCCTGCCAGGTATCGGCCACTAGCGGCGCGGGCAGCAGGGCCTGCACTTCGGCGGCCGGCGCGGCGAAGGTGAGCACCAGCGAGCGCTCAAAAAACGCCTCGACCGCAAATGGATGAGTTTTTAGCCAGGACAACATTAGCGGGCGGAAGAGGGGGTAGGGCGGGCCAACCCAAATTCGTAGTAATACAGCAGCAGCACAAACAGGCCGGCAAACACCGCGTTGGCGCGGCCCCACAGCAATAGGTCGGGCGCCCGCCAGCATTCCAGCGCATTCATGGTCGCTACCAGCGCCATCTGCGCCAGCACGCACCAGCGCCGCCCCAGGCCGCTCAGCAGCCACCCCGCCATGCCAATTTCGGCCAGCCCAATGAGGCGCGTGAGCAGCCCCGCGTGGGCCGGCCCCAGAATGCGCGCCACGATGGCCGCGTGGCGCGGCACCAGATTCAGCACCTTGCATAGCAGGCCGTTGGCCAGCCACACTGCGGCAATGAGATAGGTAAGAAAGCGGTGCATGGGGTAGGGATTCTTTAGAAAAATACTGTCTGTCATTGCGAG
>CAZZWL010000002.1:72627-85543 GCA_964657755.1 uncultured Rhodanobacter sp. | reverse complement strand
CTCATGGCCCCCGTTGCTTCCTCTGACATCCTCCTCTATCAATCACCCGACGGGCAAATCCGGCTCGACGTGCAGCTCGACCACGATACCGTGTGGCTCACCCAGGCGCAGATGGTAGAACTTTTCAGTACTACCAAGCAAAATATTAGTCTCCACACCCGAAACCTGTTTCATGAGCAGGAATTAGCTGAAAAAGCAGTTGTCAAGGAATCCTTGACAACTGCCGCCGATGGCAAAACCTACGCGGTCAAACACTACAACCTCGACGTCATCATCTCGGTCGGTTACCGGGTGAAGTCGAAGCGCGGCACCAGCTTCCGCCAGTGGGCCACGCAGGTGCTGCGCCAGTACCTGGTGCAAGGCTACGTGCTGAACGAGAAGCGCTTGCGTGAAAGCGCCCGCCAGCTGGCCGACCTCAAGCGCCTCGTGCAGCTGCAAGCCGAAGTAGCTAACAGCCAGGAATTAACCGCCGACCAGTCCGACGCGCTGCTGCGCATTCTGGGCGACTACGCCCGCGCCCTCGACGTGCTCGACCAGTACGACCACCAGCGCCTGCGCGTGGCCCGCGATACGGTAGTGGTGCCCAACGCCGAAACAGGTTTCGAGCTGACTTATGAGAATGCGCTCCAGGCCATTGAAGCGCTTAAAGTGCAGTTTGGTGGCTCCGAGCTATTCGGGCGCGAGAAGGATAGGTCGTTTGAAAGCTCGGTGCGCACTATCTACCAGAGTTTTGGCGGGCAGGATATGTACCCGAGCGTGGAAGAGAAGGCGGCTAATTTGCTGTATTTCGTGGTGAAGAATCACTCCTTTTCGGATGGCAATAAGCGCATTGCCGCCTTCTTATTTGTGTATTTTCTGGACCGCAACGGCTGCCTGTACCGGCCCAATGGCGCGCGGCGCCTGGCCGATAATGCCCTGGTAGCCCTTACGCTGCTCATTGCCGAGAGCCGGCCCGAAGACAAAGACGTAATGGCCACGCTGGTGGTGAACCTGATAAATGACGAAAATTAGCGAAATAGCACAAAATAGCGGCCTACCTTTGCGGGCATGGAGTATCAGCTGACCAAGCTCGCCGCCATCGATATTGGCTCCAACGCCGTGCGCTGCCAGATTTCGGCGGTGCTTTTTTTTAATGGGCGCTACCGCCTCAAGCGCGTTGAGTACGTGCGCTACCCCCTCCGGCTGGGCGAAGACGTGTTTGCCACCGGCGAGATTCCGCCGCGCAAGGCCGATAAGTTCGTCAAGTTTCTGCACGCGCTCAAGCTCTTGATGGAAGTGCACGAGGTATCGCACTGCCTCACCTGCGCCACCTCGGCCATGCGCACCGCTTCCAATGGCGCGGCGGTGGCGGCCCGCGTGAAGCAGGAGCTGAATATGGACATCCATATCATTGACGGCCAGGCCGAAGCCTCGTACATCAACCGGGTGATTGAACACGTACTCGAAGACAACCGCCACTACCTGCACATTGATGTGGGGGGGGGTAGCACCGAGTTCAATATCTACCACGACCGCCGCAAGGTGGCCGCGCAGTCGTTCGAAATCGGCTCCATCCGCCGGATGCAGCAGGAGGAGAGCGGCCGTACCGTGGAAGAAATGAATGGCCTGTGGCAGCGCATGGAGGCCTGGGTGCGCGAAAATGCCCGCCGCTACCACGTCACGCGCGCCATCGGCACGGGCGGCAACATCAACAAGCTCTACAGCATGTCGCCGGCCTCGCCCAACAAGCCCGTGACCAAGCGCAGCGTGCAGGCCCTGCTCGACCGCCTCGGCGCCATGAGCATGAGCGAGCGCGTGAACGTGGCCATGCTCAACCCCGACCGGGCCGACGTGATTGTGCCCGCCGGCCACATCTACCTCGCGGCTATGGAATGGGCCAACGTCAGCAGCATGATAGTGCCCGACATTGGCCTGAAAGACGGGATGCTGCAAGCGCTGTTCGAGCAGTTTTTCGACGAAATCAGCCCCACCGTGCACCCGGACATTCTGCCGGTGGCCGACGTAGAAAACGGGCCGCTGGTGTAAAGCCTACCCCCCACTCGTCATTGCGAGCGCAACGAAGTGGAGCGCGGCAATCTTTCCTTCGCACCTGGGTTAGTAACTCTAACGAAACGAACGACAAGGAAAGATTGCCGCGCTCTACTTCGTTGCGCTCGCAATGACAAGTGCATTTTTACTCGTCCACCACAGTGGCGGCGATGTCGGCTTCCTGCTCCACTTCCTCTTCCATGATGGCCTCGCCCTGGCCGAAGCTGTCGGCGCCATCTTCCACGGGGGCCAGGCTGGAGGCTACTACCTCCTCGGCGAGACGGCGGCGCTGGGCGGCCTGCTCATGCAGCAGGGCCAGTAGGCCTTCGGGCGTAGCCTGGGCCAGCTGCGCCTCGTCGGGGCGGCGGTAGAAATCGCGATGAATGTTGACGGGCGTCTCGCCGGCGGCGGGCACCTGCCGGATGTAGGCGCCGTCCTCACGCATAACGTAGCTGTTGAGGTTGTCGAGCAGGTTGAGCTGCAAAATCTGGATGGCCTCGCGGCGCAGCTGCGGGTTCACAATCAGGAACAGCGCCTCAATGCGGCGGTCGAACGAGCGCACCATCGCGTCGGCCGAGCCGGCGTAGAGGCGCGCCTCGCCGCCGTGGTGGAAGTAGAACAAGCGCGCGTGCTCCAGGTACTCGCCCACGATGCTCTTCACCTCAATATTCTCGCTGAGCCCGGCCCGTCCCGGCCGCAGGCAACAGATGCCGCGCACGACAAACCGGATGGGCACACCGGCCTTACTGGCCTTGTAAAACTCGTCGATTAACTCCCGGTCTTCCAGCGAGTTCATCTTCATCACGATGCCGCTGGGCAGGCCTTTTTTGGCGTTTTTGGCTTCTTCGCGCACCAGGTGGATGAGCTGCTGGCGCATGTCGCGCGGGGCCGTGATGAGGTATTCGTAGTCGTCGGGCTGCGAGTGGCCGGTGATGACATTGAAGAATTCCGACACGTCGTGGCCGTACGTGTCGTTGGTCGTGAGCATGCTCAGGTCGGTGTACAGGCGCGAGGTTTGCTCGTTATAGTTGCCCGAGCCGATGTGCACGTAGCGCGTCACCTTCTCGCCTTCCTTGCGGATAATCATCAGCATCTTGGTATGGGTCTTGTACTTCCCTACCCCATAGATGACGAAGCAACCGGCCTTTTCGAGCCGCGCGCCTTCGCGAATATTGCGCTCCTCATCGAAGCGCGCCTTCACCTCAAACAGCACCGAGACGTGCTTGCCATTCTCAGCGGCCTTGAGCAGCGCGGCAGTCACGCGCGAGTCTTCGGCCAGGCGATAAATCGTCTGCTTAATACCCAGCACCTGCGGGTCTTCGGCGGCGCGCTCCAGCAGGCGCACCACCGTTTCGATGCTGTTGTAGGGGTGGTGCAGCAGCACATCGTGGTGCTTGAGGTACTCAAACATATTGTCCTCAGCGCCTTCGGGCAGGCTCAGGGGCAGCACTGGCGCGGGCAGCTTTGCGCCTTTGCCTTTGAAGGAGGGGTAGCGCAGAATCTGGTTTAACCCCTTCATATCCAACAAGACCGGAATGACGAAGATGTTGCCGTTGTCGATGTTCCAACGCTCGCGCAAGATGTTCATGAGGTAGGCCGAGGCGTCGGGTTCGACCTCCACGCGCACCACCCTACCCCGCTTGCGCGTCTTGAGGCCGGTCTGGATTTCTTTGATGAAATTGCTGTCAATGTCCTCCGATTCTTCCAGCGTGAAGTCGCCGTTGCGGGTGATGCGCAGCAGGTCGGCCGATACAATTTCGACGTTGCGAAACAGCTTGGGCAGGTTGGCCCGCACAATTTCCTCGATGGGCACGAACACCACCCGGTCCTTGCGGGTAATCTCAAAAAAACGGGTCAGGTTCTGCGGAATCTGCACGAAGGTGAGGCGCTCCTGGCCCCGCTCCAAATCGGGCAGCATAGTGGCGGCCGGCGCGCCTTCGCTACCCCCCATTTCGCGCGTCACCACGCCAAAGGTCAGCACCTGGTTCATGATGAGCGGGAAGCCGTGGTACGAGTCGTACACCATTGGCGTGAGCAGCGGGAAAACCGTGTTCTTAAAGTAGCCTTCCACCTTTTTCAGCTCAATCTCGGTGAGCTCCTCCATGCGCCGAATGCTGAAGCCGTTCTTCTCAAACTGCGGCTTCAATTCATTCAAGTACGTCAGTGACTGGTCGTTGACGAATCGGTGGGCAAAGTCGAGCAGCTTGCGCCGAAAGGGTAATTCGCGCAGGCCCGAGTAGTCGACGCGCTCCTTGCCATAGTCGAGATAATTGTAGAGCGAGCCCACCCGAATCATAAAAAACTCGTCCAGGTTGGAGCTGGTGATGCTCAAAAATCGGAGCTTATCGAACAGCGACCGGCCAGCGTCCTTGGCCTGGTCGAGCACGCGGTAGTTGAAGCGCAGCCAACTCAGGTCGCGGCTGATATACTTGCTTTTGCGAATAAGGTCGGCGGACTTAAATAATTTCATAAAATCGCAGATTAACGCTAATTGAGCAGATTACGCAGATTTTATCGGCGTGGGGTAGCCCAGGAAACACAAAGCTACCGGGCGGCGGCGCAGAGCGGCAACTCTTTTACGCGTAATGCCCCGAAATGCTGGCCATTCCAGCTACCTGCTTCGCCAGCCCTACCCTCTACTTGGCGCGCTACGCCAGTCCTTCAAACACATCCGCCCAGTGCAATTGCAGCTCGGGCAGGGTGCGGCTGGGCACCAGGCCCGGCTCGTAAAAATCGCCTTGGGGCTGATAATCATCGTTTTCCAGCACGTACACGGCGATGGTTTGCTCGCCCGGAAACACTATCCAGTACTCGCCTACCCCGTTTTCGGCGTAGAGGTCAAACTTGGTTTTGGTGTCGTGGGTAGCTGTGCCGGGCGACACGATTTCGATAATCCAGTCGGGCGCGCCCAGGCACCCGCGCCGGTCCAGCTTGGCCGGGTCGCAGATGACGCACAGGTCGGGCTGCACCACGGTTTGCACCTGCGCGTCGCCGTTGCCCGTGCTGCGCGTCAGCCGCACGTCAAACGGCGCGGCGAAAACCCGGCAGGCTTTGCCTTTGAGATAAAAGCCTATTTCCCGGCTGAAATTCATCGAGCATTGCTGATGCGCGGTGACCGGGACCGACATCTTGCGCATCACCTTGCCGCGTATCAGCTCCACGTATTCCGTGAATTTCCAGCCCAAATAATCGGCGTAGGTATAGCGCTGGCTCAGGTCGAGCTGCGCAATATCGGTGATAACGGGAAGCGTCGGGGTCATGCCAACAAGTTACGGCAACTTGCTTACTCGCGGCGGGCCCGGCGGGGCAGCGTGAGCAGCAGCAGCAGCAGCGCCGTAGCCCCAAGGCTGTACCAGGTAATGACGGGCAGGCCGCGGTAATAGGGCATTTCGGGGGGGTAGTGGCCCAGCAGGCTGAAGCCCGCGAACATGAGGCTGCCCAGCATGAGCAGCGCCAAAATGGTGCGGCTCACCAGCTGGTCAGCCTTGCGCAGCAGCGTGCTGTAGCCGCTTAGCTCGACCTTCACGCGCAGCTCGCCCTTGCTGATTTTGCGCATTATCTGGCGCAGGTCGCTAGGCAGGGTCTGGAGCAGGGCCAGCAGCTGGGTGCCGGTGTATTCGGCCTCGTTGAGCAGGTTGGCGGTGGAGTATTGGTCTTTGAGGATACGCGCACCGTAGGGCCGCACAAATTCGAAGGTGTTGAAGCTGGGATGCAGCACTTTACCGATGCCTTCGAGGATAACCAGCGCCCGCAAAATGAGGAAAACCGCGCCCGGCACCTGCAACTTATACTGATAAATGATGCCCTGGAGCGAGTCGGCCAGGTCGCTCATGCTCATGTCCTTCACGTCGAGCACCGCGAAGTCTTCGATGAGCTGGCCCAGGTCGGCCTCAAAGGCGCGCATATCGGGGATGTCGCTGCTCAGGGCCAGGCGGCGAAAGTTGAGCGCCATGCTGCGCGCATCCTGCCGGGCCATGCCGATGAAAACGCCCGCGAAGGCATATTTCTGCTGCTTGGTGAGCTTGCCCACCATGCCAAAGTCGATGAGCACCAGCGTGCCGTCGGGGCGCACGAGCACGTTGCCGGGGTGCGGGTCGGCGTGAAAGAATCCGAACTCAAAAATCTGGGTCAGGTAGATGTCCATGCCCGTTTCGGCCACCACCTCGGGGCTCAGGCCCCAGGCCAGCAGCTGCGGCTTATCGGTTATTTTACAGCCATTTATAAACTCAATAACCAGGATTTTGGCCGTGCTCAGCTCGCGGTAGGGCCGCGGAATGTAGAAGGTGGTGTAGTGCTCGTAGAGCTTGCGCAGCTGCTCCATCGCGCGGGCCTCCGAGGTGTAGTCGAGCTCCTTGGTCATGCTGCGCTCGAAGGCATCGACCACGTCCTGCGGGTTGGCCAGGCCCTGGTTGCGCAGGAAGCCAGCCGTGAGGCGCACCAGCTCGTGCAGCAGGCGCAGGTCGCCCTCCACCTTTTCGCGCACGCCGGGCCGCTGAATCTTAATCACGACTTCCTCGCCCGTCCGCAGCCGGGCCCGGTGCACCTGCCCGATGCTGGCCGAGCCAATGGACACGTCGTCGAACTCGGCGAAGACCTCGGCCAGCGGGCGGCCCAGCTCGGCCTCGATTATCTGGCGGGCTTCCTCGACCGGGAAGGGCGGCACGTTGCTTTGTAGCTTCTCAAACTCGTCGATGAGGGCCTGGGGCAGCAGGTCGGCGCGGTTGCTCAGGGCCTGGGCCAGCTTGATAAACGTGGGGCCCAACTCCTCGATAATCAGCCGGATGCGCTCCCAGCGGGTGGTTTCAAACACCCGGCGGTCGTCGTTTTCCAGCCAGCGCAGGCGGCGGTTTTGGCTCACGAGGCGGCGCAGGGGCGTGGTCGTCACCACGTCTTCAAAGCCGTAGCGCAGCAATACTTCGGCCACTTGCCGAATGCGCGCGAGGTTGGAAATGGTGTTCTTAAATAGCACGAACGCAGCGCGGTTAGCGGGTTGGGGGGTAGGCGGTGGCCCAGGGCGGGCCGGCTTGCGGATAAAGTCTTACCTTTTGCCCAAAGCTACGCCGCCGGCCAACAACCCGAAGCGGGGCACCGGCGGGCAATGGTCGGTGCGGTTCTTGCTGCCCTACCCCCCTTTCCCCACCCGCCCATGACCAACCGCCTCCACCTTCTTTTTGAGCAGCTCGATTTGGCCACCGAACACGCCCTGACCACGGCCGAGAGGCTGGGCGCGCGCGCCCACACGCCGCCCGTGCCCGGCGAGTGGGCGGCCGCCCAGGTCATTCACCACTTGCTGACGACCGAACAAAAAATCGTGCTAGCCCTGCGCCAAACGCTGTCTGCTGAGGCGGGCACGCTGCGCCGGGGCACCTACAAGAACCGCCTGCGGGCGCTGCTGCTGCGGCTGGCCCTGCGCCTGCCCGGCCTCAAATTCAAAGTGCCGCCAATGCTTACCCCCCCGCCCGCGCCCGACGCCATCGCGCCGCTGCCCGCGCTGCGCGCCGAGTGGGCCGGCATCCGCCGGCAGCTGGAGCAGGTGCTGCACGAGTTTCCGGGCACTAAGCTCAGCCACACGGTTTTTCGGCACCCGCGCGCCGGCTGGCTCACCATTGGCCAGACTGTTACCTCCATCCTCGACCATACGCTGCACCATCAGCAGCAGCTCAACCGCATTGGCAAAATGCTGGGTAAGTAATGTGTAATGGGTAATGGGTAAAAGAACGTCATTCCTCGGCAAGCTTGGAACGACGTTCTTTTACCCATTACTCATTACCAACGGCCAGCGCCTGGGCCAGTTCGGCGGGCGGAACCGTGAGCTTGCGGCGGTCAAGGTCGAGCCAGGCGCCATCGACCTCCACGGTGGCGGCCACCCGGCCATCGGCCTTGTAAATGGTGTGCAGGATGGTCCAGCGCCCGCCGTCGGGGGTAGCGGCCGTTACCACGCCCTCCACGCGAATGCTTTCGCCGCCGTAGAGCTCCTTCAGGAACTTGGTTTCCTCCCGAAAAAGGATGGGGCCAACGCGCAATTCGGCAAATTTCTGGACGGTGTAGCCCAGGCCAGCCAGCCAGTGCACGCGCTGGTCGGCGGCAAAGTCGGCGTAGGCCGAGTGGCGCATGTGGCCGTTGGGGTCCAGTTCGGCCCAGCGCACGGTATAAGTTTGGCTATGAGTCATAAGCAGTTGTTCGTTAATCAATGGCCGGCTCGAAACCGCCCACCAAGGTGAGGCGCACCAGGTACTGGCCGCTTTCGTCGTCACCCAAAAAATCGGCCTCGTAGCCGGCCTGGCGGGCCGCGTCTTCGAGCAAAGAGGCGTCGATAAAGAGCCACGGAAACGGCTCACCGGTCTGGTCTTTATACTGAAAAGTATAGGAAATTTCGCCGTAATAAGGGCCGTTGAGGTTGAACACCAGCGCGCCGTCCTCGTCCTCGTAGAGGTAGCTGATGTCGGAGGAGGTGCCCAGAATCTGGCCACCGGGCGCGAGCAGGCTGCGGGCGTGCACCAAAAACTTATCCAGCCCTTCGAGGGTGCCGGCCAGGCCCAGACCATTCATCAGCAGCAGAATGGTGTCGTAGGGCCGCTCATCGGCACCGCGCGGGGCCATGATATCGTGCCGCGCCACCTGGCGCACGCCGCGCGCCTGCATCACCTGCACGGCGCCGGCCGAGTGGTCCACGGCCCGCACGTCGGCAAAGCCGCGGCTTTGCAACTCCAGCGCGTGGCAGCCGGCGCCGGCGCCCAGGTCGAGCACGCGGCCCCGGCACTCGTCGAGGGCCTGGCGCTCCAGCTCGGGCATGGCCAGCAGGGTGCGGAAGAAATAGGCGGCGGGCAGGGGCTCGTCATCGGCGGCGCTGCACTGCACGGTGAGGGCGGCGGCGGGGTGGCCGTGCTGGTAGTCGAGCAGGGCTTGGCCGATGAGGTCGGGGGCGGGGTGGGGCATACGGAGGGGGGTAGGCATGGCCAAAACTGCGCGGTTGAACGTAAACAGCGCCGGGCCGGCCAGCAAAGGTCCGGCGGCTTTTCGCTTTTTACTTTTTACTCATGGTTGCTTCGCAGAAAAAAGGCCAGCTCCCCACCAAAATCTGCGCTACGTGCGGCCTGCCCTTCGAGTACCGCAAGAAGTGGCGCAACAACTGGGCGGAGGTGAAATATTGCAGCGAAAAATGCCAACGCAACAAGAAAACGGGCAATGAGTAATGGGTAATAAGCAATGCCGTTTAGTTGCTGCTACCCACTTCATTACCCACTACCAATTACCCATTACCCCTTAAAAAATGGCCTCCAACCTCGACTATCTCAACCCCGACCTCCAGCCCCTCGTGGAGAAAGTAGAAGCCTACCTGGCTGCCAAAGAAGACCTGCGCAAGCTCAGCGTTGCCGAGCACAACGAGGCTGCCCACGATGCGGCCGTGGCGCAGTCGGCCGCCGAGTTTGAGCAGCGCCCACCCACCGGCTCGTTCGACCAGCACGCCGACGAGCTGAACCTGCGCCACCAAGATGCCCAGGATGCGGTGGATACTCTCAGCCGCGACATCCTGGCCCTGCTCCCCACCCGCGACGAGTGGGTAAAGGTCAACCTCGGCTACGGCCCCAGCCGCGTGGGCGCCTGGCGCGTGCCCAACGCCCAAGATTCGCACGCCGAGCACTACGAAATCCGGGTAGTAATGTAAAGGCATTGAGCAATGAACAGGGAGCAGTGAGCAGTGAGCAATTAGGGGGCATGAACATGAACCTGCCTGGATAATTGCTCACTGCTCCCTGTTCATTGCTCACTGCTTTTAGTGGCTCGCGTACCAGTCGTAGCCTTGCTCGGCCCAGTAGTCGGCGGGCTTGGCGTCGGCGAAGGTGATGGTGCCGATGCGCTTGAGGTGCTTGATGCCGTATTTGAGGGGCGTGACGAGGCGCAGCGGCGCACCGTGCGCCAGGCTCAGCGGCTGGCCGTTTATCTCGTAGCAGAGCAGCGTTTGGGGGTGCAGCACGGTGGGCATGTCGAGGCCCACGTAGTATTCTTCGTCGGGCGTGACGAGGCTGACGTAGGGCGCCAGGTCGGCGGGCGGGTTAGTTATATCCTTGACGGGCTGGCCACTACGGCTGGCCAGCGGGTGCTGGGCCAGAAAATCGGCGAAGCGCGCGCCGGCCCAGTTCACCACGATACTCCAGCCCTCGATGCACTTGAGCTCGGTCGTCATCTCGACGCGGGGTAGGGCCTTAATATCGGCCAGGGTAAACTGCTGGGCCGGGCCGCCGCCGTAGGGCTTCACCACCAGGCGCCAGGCGGCCAGGTCGAGGGCTGACTCCAGGCCGGCGCTACCGTTGGTGCGCACTTTTGCTACCCCCTGGCTTTTGGCAAATTCGGGGGCCAGGCGCGTTTCGCGCAGGTAGGCCTGCGTGAGGCGGCCGTTGGCGTCGAGCACCTGGCGAAAAGGCGCGGGCACGCCCTCGACCAGGGGCCGGTTGAGCAGGTAGCGCCAGCCTAGCACACCGCCCAGGCCCGCCAGCCCCAGGCCGATGAACGAGCGCCGGGTACGGCGCGTGGCCTCGCGGTCGGGGGCCGAGCCGGGGGGTAGGCGCAGGTCTTCGCCATCGGGCGAGACATGCGGCGGAATAGGCGGTTCGGAGGGGGTAGGCGGAGTTTCGAAAGCCATAATTTCGGGTAGAATAACGGGTTGATGACTACGCCTTGGGGTTGGGCTCGCGCTGGGCCAGCACGGGGCCGGCCGCGCCACCAGTGGGCACGTCTTCGATTTCAAAGCCAGCCACCATCGAGCGGAAGTTGTTCCAGCCGGCGCGGCCCACCTGCGCTACGTGCACCACAAAAAACAGCACGTAGCCAATGGTCAGCACGAAATGCTCGACCCGCGCCGCGCCGTAGCCGCCCAGCCCCTGCGTGAGCCAGCCAAACTGCGTGGGCTTGTAAATGGCCAAGCCCGTGAGCAGCGAGCCTACCCCCATCAACAGCACGGCAGTGTAGGCAATGCGTTGAGCACCGTTGTACTTCTGCACCAGCGGCGCGGCTTTGCGCAGGCCCAGGTCGTGAAGCGTGACCTCGATAGCCTCGCGGAAGGAGTGGCGGTTGGGCAGCAGGTAGCGCCACTCGCCAGAGAGAAACGTGTAGCCGACATAAAGTAGGCCATTGATGAAAAATACCCACATCAGCACGAAATGCCAGGCCATGCCCTGCGCCAGCTTGTGGTCGAGGTGCGTAGCGGCGTAAAACGACTGCGGGAAAAACTTGTAGAGCGTGGTGCTGCCCCACCCAATACGGTACGCGTCGTTGGCCCAGTAAATCCAGAGCCCGCTCCATATCATGAGGGCCAGCACCGGGAAGTTGACCCAGTGAAACCAGCGAATGGCCAGCGGGTGTTTTTCGACGAGTTTTTTCATAAAAAGCAGCGGCGCAAGTGTGCCCGTGAAGGTAGGGAGGCCAGCGCTGGCACGGGCTTAGACGCTTCGTCAAACGCAACCTTACAGGCCCCGCCAAAAATGTAGGGTAAGCTTTAGCTTACCCTACGCGTTCCCTACGGCTGCTTATAGAGCACGCCGCCTTTCAGCACGAGGCGCACCTGGCGCAGGGCTTCGACCTGCTGGGTGGGGTCGCCGGCCACGGCCACGAGGTCGGCGAGCAGGCCGGGGGCCACCCGGCCCCGGTTGGCGAGGTGGAAAACGCGGGCGTTGCCGCTGGTGGCCTGGCGCAGCACCTCCAGCGGCGTGAGGCCGTAGTCGTGCACCAGCAGCTCCATCTCGCGGGCATTGTCGCCGTGCGCAAACACGCCCACGTCGCCGCCCATCACGAGGGTCACGCCGGCCTGGCGGGCGGCGGCCAGGGCGCGGTGCTTGGCCACCACGCGGGCGGGCTCGGGTTCCTGGCCCTTTTTCCAGCCCTTGTACTGCGAGGTGGCGTCGGTGGCGGCCACGGTGGGGCACAGCGCCACCCCCCGCTGCTTCATCAGGCGGAAGACCTCGGGCGTGCCACCGTCGCCGTGCTCAATGGTTTCGACGCCGGCCAGCACGGCGCGGCGCATGCCCTCGGCGGTGCTGGCGTGGGCCACTACCCCCCGCCCGGCCGCCCGCGCCGTTTGCACGATGAGTGTCAGCTCTTCGAGCGAAAACGTGGGCTCAGCCGCGTTATCCAGCCCCCAGCGGTAGTCAGCGTACACCTTAATCACGTCGGCGCCGTGGCCCAGTTGCTCGCGCACGGCCCGCACGATACCATCGACGCCATCGGCCTCCTGGGCACCCTGGGGCAGGTTTTCGACGGCGGCCAGGCGCGGGCCGTAGCTACCCGTGGCCACCAGCGCGCGGGTGGCCACCAGCAGGCGCGGGCCGGGAATAATACCTTCTTCAATAGCCTGCTTGAGGCCCACGTCGGCGTAGCCCGCGCCTTCGGTGCCGAGGTCGCGGCTGGTGGTGAAGCCGGCCAGCAGCGTGTTGCGGGCGCTCACGGTGGCGCGGGCCACGCGCAGGGCCAGGGGTTCTTTCAGCACCTGGTCGTCCCAGCTGGTTTCGTTGTAGGGGTGCAGCAGCAGGTGCGAGTGCCCCTCGATGAGGCCCGGCAGCAGCGTGAGGCCCGGCAGCTCCATGGTGCGCGCGCCGGCCGGGGCCACGAGCTGCCCAGCCGGGCCAGCGGCGGTTATCCGCTCGCCTTCGACTAGCACGGCCCAGCCGGGGTGCAGGGTTTCGCCGTCGAACACGGCGGCGGGGTGCAGCAGTAGCGCGGGGGTAGGGCTGGTTTGGGCACGGCCAAGCAGCGGCAGCGTGGCCAGGCCTAACACAAGCAAATACTTTGTTTTCATATTGTTGTGCACTAAAAGCCCACCCAAATAGGTGAAATTAGACCGTCATGCTCATCTGTCGTCCGCTTGTCGAAGCATCTCTACCGCTTCATCCAAGCC
>CAZZWL010000002.1:16008-72617 GCA_964657755.1 uncultured Rhodanobacter sp. | reverse complement strand
CGTTTCACGAAGCGGTAGAGATGCTTCGACAAGCTCAGCATGACCGTTCTTTTAAATAACCTCTGCATAGCAGCGCGTCAGCCTGACGTTCTACTATAAGGCATCCTACTTCTCTACCCCTACTCGCCCGGCCGGTACTGCCGCTCCACGTGCTGGGCCACGTCTTCGGGGTAAAACCAGACGTCCTTGAACTGGCCTTCGCAGTACAGCGGCGCTTGGTCGGTGAAGTGCTTATCGGCGGGGCGGCTGGCCTGGCCGCCGGTCACCACCGAGCGGGCCACCACGCGGGGCCCAAACTCGACCACCGCCACGAAGCTGTTGCCCACGTAGCCGTAGCGCTTCTTGGTGCCGGGCCAGGTGTGCGCCCCAAACGCGGCCAGCGAGCCCCAGGCCGACGACGTGAAGGCCACCGGCCGGCTCGGCTGCTGGTCATCAAACTTCTCGTCAATCTTGCCCGTCAGGCGCTGGTAGCGGTTGATTTCGCCCCAGGGCACCTGCCACTTGCCAAAATCGCGCTTGAGCTCGGCCAGGGTTTCGCTCAGGGCCTGGGCCTTTTCCTCGGGGGTGGTGTGCTCGATAACGAAATTGGTAAAGCCAATGTAATCAGTAGCTTGGCCGGCCGGTACGCGGGGCCGCGCCAGCCGCTGAATGCGCTCGCCCCAGTAGATGGCCAGCGTCTGGGCCACCGAGGTTTGGCTGTAGTTCAGGTCCCAGGCGCGCAGGATGGGCAAGGCCGTCTCCACGCCGGGGGGTAGGGAGCCGCCGGCGGCGTCGAGCAGCAGCTGGCAGTCGCCGAGCAGCGCGGGCAGTAGCTTTTCGAAGCCCGCCAAGTGCGGGTCGTCGGCCGCCGCGATGAGCGTGTCGAGGGTAAATGCTTTTTTGCGGCTCAGCACCCGCACCGCGTTGATGCCCCGGTAGTTCTCGGCATCGGGTGCCATGTAGTTGGGAAACTGACTTTTAACCGGGCTGCTACCCTCCCCCGACACCGTGAAGGGCGTCGAGTTGCAGTTTTGAATGAAGCCGCTGGCGGGGTTTTTCACCTGCACCAGTTCCTCCACTTTGTGCAAGCCCTGCCACTCGGTGGCCTTGGTGCTGCCATCCACAGGCTGCGCGTAGTCGTAACCGACCGGGCGGCGGGGCATAAAATTGCCGTGCCAGTAGGCAATGGTGCCGCTGGCATCGGCAAAAACGGTGTTGTTGGAAGCGTTGCCGTTCAGGCGCATCACCTGCTGAAAGCTGGCGTAGTCGTGGGCCTTGGTGCGCAGGTAGCTCTGCTCCAGGGCTTCGAGCGGGGTGTCCATCATCTTCACCGTCACCCATTTGTCACCCACCTTGCCTACCACCGGGCCGTGGGGCGTGCGGTAGGTGGTGAAGCGCCGCCGCTGCCGGTGCCCATCCTGGAGGCACACCAGCGACAGCGTATCGGTGGGCAGGAGTACTTGCTTACCCTCGTATTGGTAGAAGAACTTACCGTCCTGCTGGCTCACCGTTTCGAGGTATTCGTCCATCGAATCGGCCTGGCTGGACGTGTGCATCCAGCCACAGGTCGCGTTAAAACCCTGGTAGATAAAGAACTGCCCCCAGGTCACGGCGCCGTAGGCGTTGAGGCCGGCCGCGCTGGTCAGCTGTACCTCGGAGCGGAAATAAAACGAAGTGTGCGGGTTGATGAGCAGCAGCGGGTGGCCGCTGGCGCTCTTGCCGGGCCCGATGGCGAAACCGTTGGAGCCGGTCGGCTCATCTTCCGCTCGCTCAAATGCCAGTCGGTCAGCGACTGGGGGCGCCTGGTAGGAAGTGCCCTTTTGCGCGCTGTAAAACGCCTTAAGCCGCTCCAGCGGCACCACGCTCACGTTGCCCCCGATGCTGCCCTCGCTGAAGAGCAGCGGCATCCAAGGCTGGAAGCGGTGCAAGAGCCGGGGCCGCACCGCCGGGTGGGTGGCGAGGTAGTAGTTGGTGCCGTCGGCGAAGGCGTGCAGCAAGTCCTTCATCCAGCGCGGACTACGCCCATAAATCTGCACGGCCCGCGCCGAATCCAGGAACAGGCGCTGGCGTAGGTCTTCGTAGAGCGCCGCCTCGCCCCGCACCTCCGCCTGCCGGCCCAGCGCGGTGAGGTAGTTGTCCTCGACCCGCGCGAAGTCATCCTCGCACTGCGCGTAAAGCAGCCCAAACACCGCGTCGGCGTCGGTTTTGCCCGTGATATGGGGCACGCCCCAGGTATCGCGCACGATGGTAATGCGCTGGGCCTGTTGCCGCCAGTGCGCTACTTCGGCGGGCGTAAAGGATTGGGCATTAGCCGCGGTGGCAGCCAGCAACACGAGAAGCGCACAGAATTTTCGCATCAGGTAGTGAGCCGATTACCCCCTGTTTACCCCAAGGACGGCCCAAGCGCAAGTTAAGCCACCCGACCGTAGCGCGAACTTTTCAGTTCGTGCGTGAGTGGAGCGAGCATGGTCGTTCGCGCCGTCCGGTCCCGCCGGCTCGCTGCGCTCGCGCACGAACTAGAAAGTTCGCGCTACCCCCTCTTCAGCGCCGGAAGCAGCGTCTTTTTCATGTAGGCCGCGCTCTGAGCAATGCTCTGGTAGGCATCCATCCCAAAGTTTTCCTGCTCCATATAAATATGCTGGAGCCCGGCGGTGCCGGCCTGGGCGAAGATTTTGCGGAAGTCAATGGAACCGGCCCCGACTTCCGTATTCAACTCAGGCTTAGCCTTATCCATGTCCTTGACGTGCCACAGCGGGAAGCGCTTGGGGTGCGCCTGCATCAACTTAATCGGGTCCTGGCCGGCGCGCACTACCCAGTACAGGTCCAGCTCGAAGCTGACCAGCTTAGGGTCGGTTTCCTTCAGCATCACGTCGAAGAGCGTGGTACCGCCGATGGACTTAAACTCGAAGTCGTGGTTGTGGTAGCCCAGCTTCAGGCCAGCGGCTTGGCATAGCGTCCCGGCCTTGTTGAGCCGCGTGGCCACGGTCTTAAAATCGGCCACCGACGTGCGCAGCTTCTCGTCGAGGTAGGGCACGATGAGGTAGGTCTGGCCGCTGCCCTTGGCCGCGCCAATGGCCGCTTGCAACGACGCCTCGCTGCCGTCGCGCATGAAGGCGCCCACGTCGTAGTGACCGCTGGATGTGCTGAGCCCATTGGCCGCGAGCGCCGCCCGGAACTCGGCCGGCGTGAGGCCCCAAAAGTGCTTCTCCGGGCTGTAGCCGTAGGTTTCCACTTCCTGGTAGCCCGCCTGGGCCACCTTGGCCAGCGTACCTTTCACGTCCTGGCCAATGGTTTCGCGCAGCGAATACAGCTGCAAGCCGATTTTCATTGGGGCTGCCGCAGTGCGCAGCAGCGCCGGCTGCACCAGGGCAACGGCGGAAAATAAACCGGCTTGTTTCAGAAAATCGCGACGTTGGGTCATGGGTGGGGGGTAGGGCTAGGTGGTTTTTAGGTTTTGCTTTTTCAACTCGCTCACGGCGTGGTCCACGGCGCGGGCCGCGAAGGCCATGTAGGTGAGCGAGGGGTTTTGGGTCGAGGTCGAGGTCATGGCCGCGCCGTCGGTCACGAACACGTTGGGGCAGGCGTGCAGCTGGTGCCACTTATTGAGCATCGACGTCTTAGGGTCCAGGCCCATGCGCACGCCGCCCATCTCGTGGATGTCGAGGCCGGGCGCCTGGTGCGAGTCGTTGGTCTTGATGTTGGTGAAGCCGGCCTTCGTAAACATGTCGCTAAACTGCTCGAAGAAATCCTGCTTCATCTTGGCGTCGTTGTCGTCGTAAGCCATTGATATTGACAATAATGGCATCCCCCATTCATCCTTGCGGGTGGGGTCGAGGCGCACGTAGTTGGTCGCCTTCGGGATGGTTTCGCCCATCATGCCCGCGTGCACCGTCCAGGGCCCCAGCGGCGGGTGCTCCAGCTGCTGCTTGAGGTCGGCGCCGAAGCCCGTATCGGGTCGCACCAGGCCGCGCGAGGCGCCGAAGCTGGTGGCATAGCCGCGCAAAAAGTCGGTTTCTTGCTTGAACAGGTTGCGGAAGCGGGGTAGGTAGCCGCCGCCCGCCGGGTTGCGCCCGTCGGTGGTAAACTCCTTCAGCCCTTCGTACTCGGCAAAAACCCGCGCGCTGTAGTTGTGAAACGCCACGTATTTACCCAGCACGCCGCTGTCGTTGCCCAAGCCATTAGGGAAGCGGCTCGACGTGGAATTGAGCAGCAACAAATTGGTATTCAAGGCTCCCGCATTCACAAACAGTATCGGCGCGTAGTACTCGGTTGTGGTTTTGGTGTGCGTGTCGATGACCCGGATGCCAGTGGCGCGGCCCTTTTGCTCGTCGTATAAAATACTCTGTACCACCTGGTTGGGCGTCAGGGTGAGGTGGCCCGATTTCATGGCCCACGGAATGGTGGACGAGTTGCTGCTGAAATACCCCCCGAACGGGCAGCCGCGCTGGCACAGCGTCCGGTTCTGGCACTGCACCCTACCCTGCTCATAATGAATGGGCTGCGGCTTGGACAAGTGCGCGCACCGGGCGCTGATGACGTGGCGGTCGGGATGGCTTTTTTTCAATTGCAGCCGGAAGTGGTCCTCCACGGCATTCAGTGGGAAGCCGGGCATGAACTCGCCGTCGGGCAGGGCGGGCAGGCCGTCGTGGTTGCCGCTGATGCCCGCAAATTTCTCCACGTAGCTGTACCAGGGCGCCATATCGTCGTAGCCAATGGGCCAGGGCACGGCAAAGCCGTCGCGGGCTGGCCCCTCAAAGTCGTACTTGCTCCAGCGCTGAGTCTGGCGCGCCCACAGCAGCGACTTGCCGCCCACCTGATAGCCCCGAATCCAGTCAAACGGTTTTTCCTGCACGTAGGGGTGCTCGGCGTCCTTCACCACAAAGTGCATCGCGTCTTCCTTGAAGACGTAGCAGCGGCTGGCGATGGGGTTGGCCTCCTGAATATCCTGCGGCACCTTGCCGCCGTGCGGAAATTCCCAGGGGTTGAGGTTGGTGGTGGGGTAGTCGATGTTGTGCTTCACATCGCGGCCGCGCTCCACTACCAGCGTCTTCAAGCCTTTGTCGGTCAGCTCCTTGGCCGCCCAGCCGCCGCTCATGCCCGAGCCAATCACGATGGCGTCAAAGGTGCGGGCTTTTATACTATCGATGTTGAGGTTGGCCATGATGAGGCTTGGATAAATCGACTTTGCTTATTGGAAAATACCCGTCGTAGCGACCCGGTATTAGCTCGTACACTACCTGCTTGGTCATGAAGTACTTGCTGCCCGTGTAGCCATCAATGGCCAGTTGCCGGGCCGCCCGGTAAAAGGCCACCACTTCCGCCGGAAACGCCGTCGGCTGCTGGTCGATGCGCTGCAACAGGGCCGCGCGCTGCGCCGCCGTGCTGGCCTCAAACGACTGCCCGAGCTGCTTCTTAGCCGCCTCGTCCAACTTGCCCAGGCCGGCCATAAAGGTCTGCTGGTCCTTGGCGGACGTGCAGTCGTCCAGCATTTTGAGCACGTACAGGTGCAGGCTCAGGTCCTTGGCGCCAGGCGTACTGGTTTTTGGTAGGAGGGTTTCGCAGACCTCAGTGAGCAGTTTTTCTTGGCCGGCGCTCATGGCCACGTGCCGCAGGGGGTAGGAGGCTTTTTGTTCTTCCTGGGTCTGCGACAGGCAGCCGGGTAGCAGCGCGGCCGCCCCGGCCAAGATGGTGAGGTGCCTGACCGCTAATCTTCGGTTTATCATGCGGGTGGAGAAAAGGGTAACTCTGCAATTTACCGCTTTTGCGGCATTCTAAAACCAGGTGGTTTTTACCTCACGCCCCGCCCTACCCCCTCTCCTGAGCCAGTTCAGTAGGCCAGCTGCCGCAGGTAGGCAATGTCGCGGCGCGCGCTGTCCAGGGCCGACTTCTCATACTCTTCCTGCTCCACGAAAAAGTGCTTTAGTCCGGCCTGCGGGGCATTCTTGAGCAACTGGGCTAGTGGCACGCGGCCACTGCCCAGCTCGGTGCTCACAGCCTGGTCCCGTTTCATATCCTTGAGGTGCCACAGCGGAAACCGGCCGGGATAGCGCTCAAAATACCGTAGCGGGTCTTGCCCCGCGGCCACCACCCAACCCAAATCTAGCTCCATATGCACGAGCTTAGGGTCAGTTTTTGTTAATAAAATATCATAAAAAATCTGCCCATTCTCCTGCCCAAACTCATATTCGTGGTTGTGGTAGCCAAAGAGCAGGCCGGCTTTGCGGCAGGCTTCGGCCGATTGGTTGAACACGTCGGCTACCCGCTCGTAGTTGCTGGCCGTTTGACCCGTGCTGGGCATCGTGGAGCAGATGAGGTACTGCTGCCCGGCCTCGGCGGCCTCGTCTACGGTGCGCGGCCAGTGCTCATCAATCTGCACGTGGCTGCTGCGCAGCGTTAGGCCCAGGTCGTGCGTGACTTTCTTTATCTCCTTCGCGCTCAAGCCATAATAATGACCTTTCGCGCTGCTGGCCGACTCTATTTCCTGGTAGCCGAGGCCCGCCAACTGGGCCAGCGTGCCGCGCGCATCGGCCAGCATCTCGACCCGCACCGTGTACAGCTGAATGCCAATGGGCCGCGCGCGGGCGGCGCGGACGCCGAGCGGCCCAGCCGCCAAACCAGCCGCAAAAATGCCCGTCGTAGTCAAAAATTTTCTGCGCGTCGCCATCAAATCGGGTCGCTAAGGGTGGGAAAAGGGGGTAGGAAAGCTGCCGGGCCACCAAGATAACGGCCTCGCCCAACTCCTGACCCCGTTGCCGCTCGCTGGCACCGCCGTGACCAAGCGGCGGCAAAAGCCCTAATTTTGCCCGCTTGCCAGGCGGTGGGTCCAGCTTCCAGCTGCTGGCGGCAGGCGCATTTCGATTAAAAAAAGCATGAAAAAAGCCCTACGCCATAAGCGAAGGGCTTTCCAACCAAAACACCTTAAAAAACTATTCTTTCACGTGGGTAGAACAAACAACTAGGCAAATGATTCCGACAAAGCAGAAAGTTTTCTTGCTCTTTTTACTAATAATCTGATTATCAATTCGTGCAAAAAATTAACCCCTCCCCTAGCGCCGAGTTTATGCGTGAGGCTATTCGGCTATCGCTGGAAAAAATGCAAGCGGGCTTTGGTGGCCCCTTCGGGGCGGTCATCGTGAAGGACGGGCAGATTATCGCCCGCGGCTTCAACCAGGTCACCAGCACCAACGACCCTACCTGCCACGCCGAAGTCGATGCCATCCGCAAGGCGTGCCAGGCGCTGGGCACCTTTCAGCTCGCCGGCTGCGACCTCTACACCAGCTGCGAGCCCTGCCCCATGTGCCTGGGCGCCATTTATTGGGCCCGCCCGGCGCGCGTGTTCTACGCCAATACCAAGGCCGACGCGGCGGCCATCGGCTTCGACGACCAGTTTATCTACGATGAAATCGACAAGCCCCTGGCCGAGCGCCAGCTACCCATGCAGCAGTTTCTGCGCGATGAGGCACTAGTGGCCTTCCAGGCCTGGGCCGCCCACGAGAGCCGCACCGACTACTAACTCCCGCGCTCCTACCCCCCCACCGGCAGCTCAAACAGGCTAACCGTAGCGTCGTGGTAGTGCGCGGGCAGGCCCGCCGTATCCGTGAGCTGGGTCAGCCCCAGGTACTCGAAGCCGCACGCCGTGTAGTGCGCAATCAGCCCGTAGTTCTCGCCCACGGTATCGAGGCGCACAAATTTCTTCTGGTGCTGGCGGGCGTAGTTCCGCGCCCACTCCACAATAGCCGCCACGAACCCCTGGCCCCGAAAATCGGGGTTGGTGGCAATGCGATGGATGTACACGGCGGGGTCGACGTTGCGGGCGCCCCAAATCTCGGGGTCGCTAAAGGTGATGGCCCACACGCAGGCAATTGTATCGCCCACCACCAGCTTCCACTGGCGGCCTTCGACTAACTCCTGCGCCACCATATTACGCTCAAAATCAGGCCACACCACCGTACCCTTCACGGCCACCTGGTAGGCGGCAGCCAGCCGATAGAGCCGAAAAATATCGTCGATATCGGCCGGCGTACTGGGCACTAGTTGCCTGGTAGGAACCGAGTCACTCATGGGAAGGGGGGTAGGGAAATGGCCAAAAGTAATGCGCCCGCTACCCCCTCCAACGGGGATAGCGGGCGCAAGCTACTCTACTGGTTGCCTCGTGGGCACCGGCTACACGTCGAGCTTGGCGTACTTGGCGTTTTGCTCGATAAAATCGCGGCGCGGGGCCACTTCGTCACCCATCAGCATCGAGAAGAGGTGGTCGGCCTCGGCGGCCGAATCTACGGTTACTTGCTTGAGCGAGCGGGTGGCGGGCTGCATGGTGGTGGTCCAGAGCTGCTCGGCGTTCATCTCGCCGAGGCCCTTGTAGCGCTGCACGTGCACGGTTTCGGGCTTGCCGCGGCCAATTTCCTCCTGAGCCAGCATGCGCTCCTCCTCGCTCCAGCAGTAGCGCTCCTCTTTGCCGCGCTTCACGAGGTAGAGGGGGGGTAGGGCGATGTAGATGTGCCCCTGGTCCACGAGCTGCCGCATATAGCGGAAGAAGAACGTGAGGATGAGCGTGCGAATGTGCGAGCCATCGATATCAGCATCGGTCATAATGATGATTTTGTGGTAGCGCAGCTTGCTGAAGTTCAGCGGCCCCGTTTCGTTGCCATCATCATCGGTGCCGAAAGCCAGCGACTTGCGCTCGTTGAACGTGACGCCGAGCGCGGTAATCATATTCTTGATTTCCTCGTTCTCCAGGATTTTGTGCTCCTGCGCTTTCTCCACGTTCAGGATTTTACCCCTCAGCGGCAGAATAGCCTGGAACGCCCGGTTGCGGCCCATTTTGGCGGTGCCACCGGCCGAGTCACCTTCGACCAGGTACAGCTCGCACACCTCGGGGTCCGAGTCGGAGCAGTCGGCCAGCTTGCCAGGCAAGGAGTTGGAACCCAGCACGTTCTTGCGCTGCACCATGTCCTTGGCCTTGCGGGCGGCGATGCGGGCCTTGGCGGCCAGTATCACCTTGTCCATGATGCGGTTGGCCTGGCCGGGGTTTTCTTCCAGGTATTGGCCCAGAATTTCACCCACCACGCTGTTCACGGCGCCGCTCACTTCGGAGTTGCCGAGCTTGGTTTTGGTCTGGCCCTCAAACTGCGGCTCCATCACTTTCACCGAGATGACTGCAGTCAAGCCTTCGCGGAAGTCGTCGCCGGTGATGTCCACCTTAGCCTTTTCAAACAGCTTGCTCTTGTCGCCATACGCCTTCAGCACCCGCGTTACGGCCGAGCGGAAGCCCGCCACGTGCGTGCCGCCCTCGACAGTGTTGATGTTATTGACGTACGAATAGACATTCTCCTGGTACGAGGTATTGTACTGCAAGGCCACCTCTACCGGCGTGCCGCCCTTTTCGCTCTCCACATAAATGGGCTCCGAAAGCAGCGACGGCCGCTCCGTGCCGTCGAGGTACTGCACGAAGTCGCGCAGGCCACCCGTGGAGTAAAACTCCTCGTAGCGGAAACCCTCGGGGTTGGCGTGGCCCACGGCCGCGTCACCGGTTAGCACCTCGCGGCGGTCGGTGAGCGTGATGCGGATGCCCTTGTTGAGGAACGACAAATCGCGCAGGCGGCTGGCGATGGTGGCGTAGCGGTACACCGTTTCGGTGAAGATGCTGGGGTCGGGCAAGAACTGCACTTCCGTGCCGTGCTCGTCGGTATCGCCAATCTCCTTCACCGGGTACAGCGGCGCGCCGATGCTGTATTCCTGCTCGTAGAGGTGGCCTTTACGGCGCACGTTCACTTTCAGGTCGATGCTGAGCGCGTTCACGCAGCTCACGCCTACCCCGTGCAAACCGCCCGAAACTTTGTAGCTGTCCTTGTCAAACTTGCCGCCGGCGTGCAGCACGGTCAGCACCACTTCGAGGGCCGAGCGGCCTTCCTTGGCGTGCCAATCGACGGGAATACCCCGGCCGTTGTCGCGGACGGTAACCGAATTATTTTCGTTGATGGTGACCTGAATCAGGTCGCAGTGCCCGGCCAGGGCCTCGTCGATGGAGTTGTCCACCACTTCCCACACCAAGTGGTGGAGGCCTTTGATACCCGTATCGCCGATGTACATGCTGGGGCGCTTACGCACCGCCTCCAGCCCTTCCAGCACCTGAATGCTATCGGCCGAGTAGTCGGCGGGGGCTTTCTTTTCTACTACTTCACTCATGCGAGAGAGGGGGTTAAACTGACTGAAAAACCAGTCAGGAAGAGAACATCCAAAAGTACTCTTTTTATTCCATTTAGCCTAGTTTTTGTGCATCTTTTCCGGGGTATTTTCAAGCCAAAAAAAAGCCCCTGCCAGCTGCGGCAGGGGCTTTTTTTGAGACTGTTAGACTCCCTTTGGGTCCGGGACAAAGTGGCCCCAATTGGATTCGAACCAATGACCGGCTACTTAGAAGGTAGCTGCTCTATCCAGCTGAGCTATGGGGTCAAATCCATTAAAAAAATGTCGGGGTGGCAGGATTCGAACCTACGACCTTCTGCTCCCAAAGCAGACGCGATACCGGGCTACGCTACACCCCGAAGTGTTTTTAATTATGAATTAGAAGTTGCCGCTTGACAATTTCTAATTCATAATTAAACGCGCGGAGAAGGGGGGATTCGAACCCCCGGTAACCTTTAGAGCTACGGCAGTTTAGCAAACTACTGGTTTCAGCCACTCACCCACTTCTCCGTACAAGTGGCTTGCTAGGGCCCGGTTAGCCTTAGCGGCTGCAAATATACGAGCACTTGGCCGAAATCCACGCCTTTTTTTCAGGTTGGGGCGCAGAATTTGGGGGCGCGGCCACGCCAGAAAACGCCTGTAACCTGACTGACAGGCGGTAAGAAAATCTTCCTTCGGCGGCACCAACCTGCTTATTCGGGGCTGCGCGTAGTTTTGTCGGCTCCCGGCGGCGTTGCCGGGGTCATTTAGCACCTGCCCCGCCTTATGCTCACCTGGGCGTATCCTGATTTTTGGCCGGCGGCCCTGGGCCTGGCGGTGCTGGGGCTGCTGCTGACCCTCTACACGCAGCGCACGGCGCGGCTGGGGCGGCGGCTGGGAGTAGGGGCGGCCCGCCTGGCCTGGAAGCTGCCCGTGCGGCTGGCGGCCGGCCTGCTGCTGGTGCTGGCCTGGCTGGGACCGGCGCTGGGCGTGCGGCAGCAGGCCGTGCGCACGGCCGGGCAAGACGTGTGGCTGCTGGTAGACGTGTCGCGCTCGATGGATGCCGCCGACGTGGCGCCTACCCGCCTGCTGCGCACCCAAGCCGCGTTGCGCGAGCTTGCCGCCGCCTTTCCAGCCGACCGGCTGGGGCTCATCGTGTTTGGGGCCGAGGCCTACGTGCAGTGCCCCCTCACCTACGACCAATCGGCCCTTAACTTGTTTCTTAATACCTTGAGTACTAAGCTGACGCCGCCCGGCCCCACGACGCTGCGCGCGCCCCTCGAGCTGCTGCTGAGTCGGCTGGGGCCCGCGACTCCGCCCGCGGGCGCCGCGGCCACGCCGCGCGCCACGGCCGCCGTAGTAGTAAGCGATGGCGAAGACTTTGGCGAGAACCTGGAGCCCGTGCTGCAAGCGCTGAGCCGCACCGGGGCGCGGGTGTTTACGGTGGGGGTAGGCACGGCGGCGGGCGGGCCGGTGCCCGCGCCGGGCGGCAAAACGCCCCTGCGCGACGCGCGGGGCGGCCAGGTAGTCAGCCGCCTGCGCGAGGCCCCGCTGCTGCAGATAGCGGCCCAAACCAACGCGCAATACGTGACGCTCAATGACAAGGAAAACGGCCTGGGCACCCTAGTGGCCCGCCTGCGCACCCTGCCCACGCCCGAGGCCAGCCAGCTTGCGGGCCGCACCGTGGCCGTGGCCGACAACCGCTACCGCTACCCGCTGGGCGCGGCGCTAGTGCTGCTGCTCCTCGATAGCCTTATCACCGTGCGTGTGCTGCGGCCCGACCAATGAAAATCAGCTTCGTAGCCATGCTGCTCGTGCTGCTGGGGGCCAGCCTGCCGGGCTGGGATTGGCTGGTGCGGGTGCGCGAGCACAACGCCGCCCAGCTTCAGGCCCTGGGCGCGGCGCAACGGGGCCAGGCTACCGAGGCGGCCTGGCTGTATGCCCGCGCCGTGGCTTTGGCGGGGCGGGGTGGCCCTACCCCCGCCCTGCTGCTCAACCAGGCCCAGGCCCAGGCGCTGGCCGGGCAGGCGGCCGGCGCCCGCACTACTTACGGCCGCCTGCTGGGCCCGGCGGTGCCAGCGGCCATTGGCAGCGTGGCCCGGCAGCAGTTAGCCGGCCTGCTAGCAGCGGAACACCAGTTTTCGCAGGCCATTGGCCTATTACGCCAGGCGCTGCGGCTCGACCCGACCAATGCGGTAGCGCGCTACAATTACGAGCTACTGAGCCAATACCTGGCCGGCCAGCGGCCGCCGGCCCTACCCCCCCCTGAGGACGCCAAGCCTGCTGGCTCGCCGCCTGACAATCAACCCAAAAAAGGCTCAACGGCACCGCCCAACGCGGGCCGCAGCCCTTCCCCCACGCCCACCCCCGGCACCGACCGGCCCGGCGAAGTACCCGACCCCAGCCCGCCGCCCGCGGGTGGCTCCTCCGGTGCCCCGCAGCCGGGTTCCACGGGGCAGCCCGACCGCCAGCGCCCTACCCCCCAGGCGGGGGCCAACGCGGGCGGGGGCGCCAAGCCGGGCGGCGCGGGCCCCGCCCGCCCGGTGCCCACCGGCGCGGCAGGGGGCACGCGCCGGGGCCTTGATGCCAGCGCCCCGGCGGCGGGCAGCAGCGCCCCGGCGGGCCAGGGACGCCGCCCCGGCACCGAGGCGGCTACCGACGCCGACCAGCAGCTGCAAACCCAGCGCGAGCGCCTGAAAGCGATGGACTTAACTCCCATCCAGGCCCAGCAGCTGCTCGATGCATTGCGGGCCAGCGAGCAGCAGTACTTGCAGCAGCGGCCCCGGCCCAGGGTGGGCACCGCGCCGCCGCCCGGCCAACCCACCTGGTAAGGTAACTGCGCGGCCAGCCGTACTTTTACAAAAACAAACAATGGTTTGTTAGCCATTGCGCTTCTGTTCCCATCGGGCGGCTAGGCTACTTGGTGCCTACCCCCTCTCCCACCCCTGTTTATGCAAGTAAAAGAAGTAGTTATTGTAGCCGCCGTGCGCACGCCGATTGGCTCATTTGGCGGGGCGCTGGCCTCGCTGTCGGCCGTTGAGCTGGGTGCCATTGCCCTAAAAGGCGCGCTGGACAAGGCCGGCGTGGACCCCGCGCTGGTTGAGCAAGTGATTATGGGCAACGTGATTTCGGCCAACCTGGGCCAGGCCCCGGCGCGGCAGGCGGCCAAAAAAGCGGGCCTGCCCGACACCGTGGAGTGCACCACCGTGAACAAGGTGTGCGCCTCGGGCTCGAAAGCCATTATGTTTGCGGCCCAGGCTATTATGCTAGGGCAGGCCGAGGTTATTCTGGCCGGCGGCATGGAGAGTATGAGCAACGTGCCTTACTACCTCGACAAGGCGCGCTTCGGCGCCAAGTATGGTAATGGCCAGATGATTGACGGGCTGGTGCGCGACGGCCTCTGGGACCCCTACCACGACTACGCGATGGGCAACGCCGCCGACGCCACGGCCGCCCACTACGGCATTACCCGCGAGGAGCAGGACGCCTTCGCGCGCCAGAGCTACGAGCGCAGCGCCGCCGCCGCGCAGGCCGGCAAAAAGAAGGAAGAGATTGTGCCCGTGACCGTGACGGTGCGCGGCAAAGACACCGTGGTGAGCGACGACGAGGAGTACACCAAGGTGCAGTTTGAGAAGATGGCGGGCCTCAAGCCGGCCTTCACCAAGGAGGGCACCGTGACGGCCGCCAACGCCTCGACCCTCAACGATGGCGCCGCCGCCGTGCTGCTCATGAGCCGCGAAAAGGCCGCCGAGCTGGGCATTAAGCCCCTGGCCCTCATCCGCGGTTTTGCCGATGCCGAGCAGGCGCCGGAGTGGTTTACTACCACGCCCTCGCTGGCCATCCCGAAGGCGCTGAAAAACGCCGGCCTGGAGGCCAAAGATGTTGATTTCTACGAGATTAACGAAGCTTTCTCAGTGGTTTCGCTGGCTAACAACAAGCTGCTGAACCTGGAAGGCACCAAGGTGAACGTGTACGGCGGGGCCGTGAGCCTGGGCCACCCGCTGGGCGCGTCGGGCGCGCGCATCGTGACCACGCTGCTGAGCGTGCTGGACCAGGAGGGCGGCAAAATCGGCGTTACCGGCATCTGCAACGGCGGCGGCGGGGCCAGCTCCATCGTGCTGGAAAAGCTGTAGCGCAAAGTTTCGCTAGGTTAAAAGAGGTTTCGCGGGGTCTTGTACTCTGAGAAACCTCTTTTTTTGTGGTAGAAAACGAGGGAATAGTTTTACTATTCAGCAATCGGTGAGTAGGTTGGCAGCTCACTCACCTTTTTGCCTGCTTATGAAATACCTCACTTCGCCCTGGCTTACTTGGGGCGGGCCGATGCTGGCAGCCGGCCTGCTGCTGGGCGCGTGCAGCCGGGGCACTACGGCCGCCATTACTACCCCCCCGCCGCCGGCCAGCGTGGCCGTAGCCGCCCCTACCCCCCCGCCGGCGCCCGCCTTTTCGATTCCGGTCGAGTATTACACCCTGCCCAACGGGCTGCGGGTGGTACTCTCGCCCGACCACACGGCGCCCACGGCCACGGTGGCGGTGTACTACAACGTGGGCTTTCGCAATGAGCCGCGCGACCGCACGGGCTACGCACATCTATTTGAGCACCTGATGTTTCAGGGCTCGCAAAACCTGGGCAAGCTGGAGTTTATTAACCTGGTGCAGAAGAATGGTGGGGTGCTGAACGGCTCGACGCGCTTCGACTTTACCAACTACTTCGAGACGGTGCCGGCCAACAAGCTCGAAACCATGCTCTGGGCCGAGGCCGACCGGATGCGCGGCACCGCCCTGACGCCCGCCAGCCTGGCCAACCAGCAGGGGGTAGTGAAAAGCGAGGTGCGCGTGAACGTGCTCAACCAGCCCTACGGCGGCTTTCCGTGGCTCGATATGCCCCAGAAAGCCAACAAGAACTGGAACAACGCGCACAATTTTTACGGCGATTTGAAAGACCTCGACGCGGCGACGCTGCCCGATGCGGAGAAGTTTTTCAAGACCTACTACACGCCCTCCAACGCCGCGCTGGCCGTGGTGGGCGACTTTGAGCCCGGCGAGGCTAAGGCCTGGGTGGAAAAGTATTTTGCCAACCTACCAAGCGTGCCGCGCCCGGCCAAGCCCGACCTGACCGAGCCGCGCCAGGCCCAGGAAATGCGTTTCACGAAGGACGATAAGCTGGCCAACAAGCCGGCGCTGGCCTTCGCCTACCACATGCCCGACCGCAACACGCCCGAGTATTACGCCCTCATTTTGCTCGACCAACTGCTGCTCCAGGGCAAGGATAGCCGCCTCTACCAGGCGCTGGTGCAAAAGCGCGGCTACACTGACAACGTGAGCGGCGGCATCAACTACCTCGGTAACGCCTTCAACTACAGCGGCCCCATGCTGTGGATGGGCGACGTGACCTACGACACGACCGTGCCCGCTGACTCGGTGCTGGGCGCCGTGGACCAGGTGCTAAACCGCCTGGGGCGGCAGGGCGTGCAGCAGGCCGACCTCGACCTGGCGCTGGTGAAATTGCGCAGCTCGCTCTACGACAACCTGAGCAGCGGCCAGGGCCGGGCCGACATGCTGGCCGCCTTCGCGCTCTTCGACAACGACCCGGCGCGCATCAACAGCCTGGAGGCGGAATTTCGGAAAATAACGCCCGCCGTGATGCAGCAGACCATCCGCGACTACCTGCGGCCCACCAACCGCACCATTCTCATCGTTAACCCGCTGGCTAAAAGTTAACTTGCTATGAAAAACCTATTTGCAACTGCCTGCGGCTTAGCCCTGTCCACCGCCCTAGCCCTGCCGGCCGTCGCCCAAGGTCCGGTTCCGCAGCGCAGGCCGGCGCACGCGGCGACCACCCATCCCACGGTAACAGTTTTGCCTAAGGAAACGCCACCCGTCGGCAGCGCGGCCCGCGATTTCAAACTGCCGCCGCGCACCGACTTTACCCTGACCAATGGCCTGCTGGCCCGGCTGGTGCCGTTTGGCGACATTCCGAAGACGACGGTGCTGGTGGCCATTCAGGCGGGCAGCGTGCACGAGGCAGCCGGCCAGGACGGCTTGGCCAGCCTGCTGGGCCGCCTGATGCAGGAGGGCACCACCAGCCGGCCGGCCGCCACGGTGGCCGAGCAAGTGGCCCGCATGGGCGGCTCGCTGAGCGTGTACGCGGGCAACGACCAGACCCAGGTGTATGCAGATTGCCTCAGCGAGTTTGCGCCCGAGCTGCTGGCCCTGCTGGCCGACGTGGTGCAGCACCCCGCCCTGCCCGCCAGCGAGCTACCCCGCCTCAAGGCCGACCTCAAGCGCCAGCTGGCGCTGCGCCGGGCCCAGCCCAGCAGCCAGGCCCAGCAAAAGCTACTGGCCGCCGTGTACGCGGGCCATCCCTACGGCAGGCCCCTACCCACTGATGCCCAGCTAGATGCGCTGACGCTGGAGCAGGCGCGGACGTTTTATCAAAGCCAGTTTGGGGCGCAGCGCACGGCCATTTTCGCGGCTGGCAAGTTCGACCTGGCGGCGGTGCGGCAGGCCATTGAGGCCAACTGGAGCGCCTGGCCCACCGGCCCGGCCCCGCGCATTGAAGTGGCCAAGGCCCTGAGCAAGCCCGAGGTGCTGACCCAGGACCGCCCCAGCGCGCCCCAATCGACGCTGCTGCTGGGCCTGCCCGTGGCTGACCCCACCAGCCCCGACTACACCCGGCTGCGCATCACCAACTCGCTGCTCGGCGGCTCGTTTGGCTCGCGCATCACGCGTAACATTCGGGAGGACAAGGGCTACACGTATTCACCCTACAGCTACCTCGACACCGACTACCACACCGGCGTATGGATACAGGCGGCTGACGTGACCACCAAGGACACGTATAATTCGCTGAAAGAAATTACGAAGGAGATTGAGCGGCTGCAAAAAACGCCGCCCTCGGCCGACGAGCTGCGCGGCATTCAGAACTACGAAATCGGGCTGTTCGTGCTGCGCAATGCCTCGCCCAACGGCATCGTGGGGCAGCTGAGCACCATGCACTTGCAGGGCTTGCCCGACACCTACCTCACCGAGCAGGTGCAGCGCCTCAACGCCGTAACGCCCGAGCAGGTGAGCGCCACCACCCGCCAGTACCTGCGCCCCGAAGCCATGACTACGGTGGTGGTGGGCGACCAAAAAGTCATTGCGCCGCAGCTCAAGCAGTACAAGGCGATGCAGAAGAAGGCGCTGTAGCACAAAGTTTCGCAAGGTAAAAGGAGGTTTCGTATAGTTTTGAAACGGCTGCAACGGCTGACGTGAACCCAAACCTTGCGAAACCTTTTTTAACCTTGCGAAACTTTGCGCTAAAAAAACGCCCTCCCGCGTTATGCTCCCCTATGCGATACCTGTTGCTTCTTTTACTGCTGCCGCTGGCGGGCCAAGCCCAACGTTCCCAGCGGATTACGATTTACTTTGACTCGACCAAGCTTCATCCGCACGAGATTTACCGGGCTTTGGTGGCGCAGGATACCGTGCTGAACGGGCCCTACAAGCGCTTCTACCCCAACGGCCGGCTCGAAGCCCAAACCCGCTACACCGACGGCAAGCGCGACTCGCTCTACGTGGAGTTTCACGCCAACCACGCCCGGCGGCTGGAAGCCACCTACGTGGCCGGCGTGCGCCAGGGCCCCTTCAAAACCTACTATGCCGATGGCAAGGTGGCGCAGGTGGGCACTTTCCTGGATGATGAGCCCAGCGGGCCGCTCACGACCTACTACCCCACCGGCGAAATCAAGCTCCAGACCACCCTCACCAAGGGCCAGCCCAACGGCGCGGTGCGCGAGCTGTACGCCAACGGCCAGGCCGCCGCCGAGGTCACCTACGCCAACGGCCAGCCCAACGGCGCGGTGAAATTTTACTACCCCAGCGGCAAGGTGCAGAGTGAAGGCACGCTGCGCAATGGACTGCTGGCCAGCTCCTACAAGACGTACTACGAAACCGGCCAGCTCGAAAGCGAGACGGTGATGAACGACCAGACCGGCAAGGGCAGCTACCGCTCGTACTACCCCACCGGCCAGCTCCAAACTGAGGGCACCTACGCCCCGGCCGCCGTGCGCGAGCGCGCCGTGACCAACAAGCTCGGCGACGACCTCACCAAGCGCGTGGCCCCGCGCACCGGCACCGCCGCCCTCGACGGCCCGGCCACCTCCTACTACGAAAGCGGCAAGGTGAAGGGCAAGACCACCTACCGCCTGGGCGCACCTACCGGCCACGGCCTCAGCTACTTCGAAGATGGCCAACTAAAAGAAGACATCGACTACGCCAACCAGGGCCGCGACCGCAAGGTGGTGCGCTACTACGACGCGGCCGGCCAGCCCCGCCAGGCCGAGGAGCAGTATAAAAGCAACCGGCCGGCCGGCACCTGGCGCGAGTTTTACCCCGATGGCAAGACCCCGCGCCAGTCGGAAGCCTACGCCGCCAACGGCAAGCTCACCGGCGAGCGCCTTACCTACTTCGACAGCGGTAAGGTGCAAACCCGCCAACAGTTTGATATCAACGGGCTGCAAACGGCCGTGGGCCAGGAGTACTACCCCACCGGCCAGCCCCGCAAGGAGGCTAACTATTTGAAGGGCTTGCTGGTCGGCGCGTTCCAGGAGTTTCACGAGAACGGCAGCCCGGCCGTGGCCGGCCAGTACAAGAACGGCAAGCAAAGCGGCGAGTGGACCTACTACAAGGCCGATGGCCACAGCATCGAGCGCCAGGTAACCTACCGCGACGGCAAAGCCCAGAACGCCGGCCCCCGCACCCGGCTCAACGGCAAGCCCTACGTGCCCAAGGCCAAAAAATAGGGGGTAGGAAATCAGCCGGAGCTGGTCGCTAGGCGCGGTGGCTGGCCGGCGCGACTGCCCCCATCAGTAGGGCTGGCCGTGGGTTAGCTTCAGCACAAAATCGGTCAGGAAAGGCAGGCGCTTCAGCACCCGAATGCCGGCCGTGGTGAGCTGCGGCTGCCCAAAAACCTGGTGAATGAGGCGGCCGGCCGTGATGCGCAGGCTCAGCAGGCGGCGCCAGGCGCGGGTGTAGCGCTGCTCCAGCTCGGCGCGGGAGAGGCGGCCAGCCAGAAACTCCAGCAGCAGGCCGTGGAGCAAGTAGCTGGCGTTCATGCCCATGCTCATGCCATTGCCGGCCAGCGGGGCGATGGTGCCGGCCGCGTCGCCGAGCATAAGCACGTGGGCATCGACGGTGGAGCGCTCGCGGAACGTAATCTGGGAGATGACGATGGGCGGCGTGCTTTGGCGGTGGGCGGCCTCCAGGTAGGGGCGCAGCAGCGGGTTTTGCATGAGCACCCGGCGCTCCATCTCGGCAATGCTGTTGCCGTGGGCGCGCAGGTTGCGCACGTCGGAGATGTAGCTGCAATTGGTGAGGCCGCCCGCCACCGGCGAGAGCCCGCAGTAGCCATCTTTAAAATTGTGCATCTCCACCATCGCCGCCGGAAAATCGACGCCTTCCAGGTGCCGCTTCACGGCCACGAACTGGCGGGCGTGGCGGCTGGGCTCCAGAAAAGGCCGGTGCAATTTGCCGTCGAGGTTGGCGTGCTTGCCCCAGGCCCCGCAGGCCAGGCGCGCCCGGCAGGTGCCGCCGTCGGCCGTGGTGAGGGTAAACTGGTCGTCGGCAAAAACCACGTCCGCGACCCGCGTGCCCTCCCGGATAGTGGCCCCGTGCTGGGCCGCCAGCCGGGCCAGCAGCTGGTCGAGCACGTAGCGCGTGATACCCAGGCCGCCGATGTCGAGCCGGTGGTGCAGGGCCACGCCGCTCGGCGAGGACACGGTGAAGCGCGTCATGCGGGGCAGGTCCATCTCGACCAGCGGCACGCCGATGCGGCACAGAAAATCGTAGTTTTCCATCGAGATATACTCGCCGCAAACCCGGTGAAACGGGTAGGTTTCCTTCTCAAAAAGCACCACCCGCCGCCCCGCCCGCGCGAGCTGCAACGCCAGCGTGAGGCCAGCCACGCCGCCGCCGATGATGGCGCAGTCGTAGAGAATGTCGTCGGGCGTTGGCATGGGGAGGGGGGGGTAGCAAAGAAAAGGGAAGGGGAAAAAGAACGTCTGGCCTATCAAGCGGATTTCTTCGCCCGCCGCACCCGCACCGCAAACAGCACGCCCGCCGCCAGCATGCTCGTGTAGGCAGTGGCCATGAGCCACTTGGGTATCAGCGGGCCGTGCTCTTTGATGATGGCGGTGGCCGCCACTTCGTCTTTACCGGTGATTTTTTGGTTGACGGTTTCGTAGCCCTGGGCAATGTAGGCCACGGCGCCGGCCAGCGGCAGCAGGGCCAGGTAGGCGGCTTTGGGCAGCTTTTCGGCCCGGAATAAATACCCGAAGCTGCTGAGCGCCAGCAGGCCCGCGCCGCCCGTCAGGGCCTGCGCCACCCGCATGCTGCGGTGCAGGCCCAGCGCCACAATGGCCGTGGAAAGGCCGGCGGCCCGGTCTTCGGTGTAGTCTTCGGCATTGTTGAGCATGAGCACGCCCACTTGCAGCAGGCCGTAGGCGGCGGCCAGCGTGAGCACCGCCGGCCGCGGAAAGCGCGTGACCAGGCTGCCCGTGTAGGCCATCGGCCCGAAGAAAATGACGGCCCACTGCGCCGCCAGCTGCCACACCCCGCGCGACTTGAGGTGCAGCGGCTGCCACGAATACTGAAACCCCAGCGCCCAGCCAATGACCGTGAGCGGCACAAACTGCCAGCGCCCGGTGTGGCGCGTCAGCCAGAGGCTGATGGCCACGGTGCCCGCCACCGAAGCCCGCATCTGCCAGCGCACGCCCTGGTCGCCCAGCTCAAAAATGGCGTTCGATAAGTGGCTCTTGTACACGGCGTCGACGCCGCGGTCGGCGTAGGTGTTCACCATGTCGCCGAAGTTGAAGAGCAGGTAAATGCCGGCCAGGCCCACGTACAGCTCGGGCTTCCGCAGGAAGCGGCCATCCTCGGCACTGAGCAGGATGGGGATGAGGAAAATGGGGATTTCGGCCGGCAAAAACTCGGGGCGGCGCAGGATGGTGCTGTTTTTCAAAAACCGCCGCAGCCCGCCGCGCTTCGGCCGCGCCAGCAGGTTGATGCGCTGAATGTGGCGCTCGTTGGGGTTCAGGAAAGCGTCGCGGCCGTGCAGCAGCACGTGGTTGTCGGCCAGCACGATGTCGTTATCCTGCCAGGTGTGGGTGTAAAACACCTCCGGCGCGTAGAGCGCCGCCTGCAGCTCGGCGAGGAGGTCGGCCTGGGTTTGGGGGGTAGCGTCCAGCACCTCCACGCGCACGGGGTTAAGGTCGTGCACCGGCTCGGCAAAGCGCAGGGTGGCCTCGCCCGTGACGGGGTGCGCCTGCACCAGCCGCTGGGTGATGGTGCCGCCGTAGTGCACTATTTTTTCGGTGCTGTAGCGCAGCGTGGCCTGCTCCCAGCGCCGGCGCTGGGCCGCCGTGGCGCGGGCCAGTGTGCGGCTGGTGTCGGCAAAGGTGGTGCCGCCCCGGTCCTCGGCGCGGGGCGCCTTCAGGCACTGAAAGAAGATGAGGTAGGGAATGCGACCGATAAACGCGCCATCCCAGTGCAGCGGCACGGCGCTGGGCGTGTAGAGGTAATTCTTGGCATCGGGCTTCACCAGCAGCTCGTTGATGGCCCCGAATGGCCACTGCAACGGCTCGCCCAGCTGCTGCGCGTACAGCGCGAACTGCGTTTTATCGAACAGCTCAAACCCGCGAAAAATGAGAATGCGGTGCGCCCGCACCCAGTCCATTAGCTGGTCGGCCGCGATGCCGGCAATGGTCTGGCCGGGGTAGGCAGCCCGCACGAGCAGGCCAAAGGGGGTTTGGGGTTCGAGGGTATAGGCGGGCATAACTACTGGCTAGCAGATGAGCGCTAAGCGGCTGGTGACGGCAACAAAGGTGCGACTGTGCAGCGGCCGGCTGCGTGAATAATTCAGACTACTTGGTTAAGAATTCGGCCCCGCCACAAAGTGGCTCGGCCGGCCGTCCTTTTCTACCAATTCAGCGCCTAGCTCCTCAGCCTGGTAGCGCTTCAGCAGCACGTAGTCATTAGCGCGCAGCAGCACCACGCCGTGCCAGGGCGTGAGCCAGTCGTCGGCGGCGCGGGTGATGCGCAGGCCGATTTTGTCGGAGTGCGGGTGCTGGGGGTGGATGCTCAGGCGCAGGGCATGCGGAAACTCCTGGGCCAGCAGCCGCGTCCAGGCATTGCTGCGCTGAATGACTTCGTAGGCCACTTCCTTGCTCTCCTCCTTCACGCGGCTCCTGCTTTTTTCGGGGGCCAGCGCCTGGCCATCCTCCGCCACGAAGCGGTGGATGCCGTTGAACATAGCGCGGGCGTGGTCGGTGTCGCGCACGCGGGCTTTCAGCTCGGCCAGCGGCTCGCCATACTGGGCCACTATCCAGGCGCGGGCGGCGTCGAAGGAGGGGGTAGTGAGCAGGTCTTCGAGGTTTACTATGTCTAAATCAGTCGTGCCCAACCGCTGAATCAGCGCCCTGAGTGCGTCGTTGTAGGCCGACACGTCGCCGTCGCTCACCTGCACCAGGTCGGCAAACACGCGGCCATCGGCGCAGATGCTGAGGCGGGCGCCCGGCGCGTACACCTGCCGGATATCATCGCACAGGCCTTGCAAGAACGTGAGGGCAATTTCTTCACCCAGGTCGGGCAGGGTACCCAGCACCTTCTGCCGGTTGGGCGACTTGGCCGGGAACGCCGGCAAAATAAGGTGCACCGGCCAGCCCTGGCTGATGTAGTAGTGCAGCTTGGGCAGCTGCAGGGCAATGCTCTGCTCATCGGGGGTAGGGCTGGCCTCGGGGCCGGCGCGCAGCACCTTGCGATGCAGCAAAATGAGCTTGGCCACGCGCCGCGCCACCTCAAAATCCACTGCCGGGCTCACCTGCAAAAACTGCCCCACCGCCGTGCCCACCTGCCCCAGCAGCAGCGGGCCCAGCATGGTCGAGAGCTGGGGCGTGGCCAGCGCCAGCCCGGCGCTCAGCAGCTCCAGCAGCTCATCGGTGGCCTGCCCGGCGGGTGAGCGGTCGAGCAGGCGCAGGCCCAGCACGCCCCAGTGGGCGGCGTACAGCGCCTGCGTCAGGGGCGGCACCAGGGCCTCGGCGGGCGCGTCGGTGGCGCCGCGCACCACTAGCTCCAGCAGGGCCAGGCCGCGCAGGCGAATGCTTTCCGTTTCGGCGCTGAGCACGCCGGTGGGCGCGTCGGCGTCGAGCAAGGTAGCCAGCTGCGAGCGCAACAATCGCTGATGCGGGACTAGCAGGCGCAGCTTTTCGCGCATAAAAGCCTGAAAGCGCAACGCCATCGGGCCGATTGGCAGGTCGGGGGCCCGAACCTCCAGGTCATCGTGCACCCGCTGATAGAGCCCGAGCACGAAGTCGTTTTTCGAGCCAAAATGCCGGTACGCCTCGGCCAGGGGCTGCCCGGCGGCCAGGGCAATGTCGGCCATCACGACGGCGCCAAAACCCCGCGTTTCGAGCAATTGCAAACCCGTATCAAGCAGGGTGCGACGGGCAGAGGAAAAAGCAAATGAAGAAGGAGCGGCAACCATGCAGGAAGAGAAACGACGCCCACGCCGGGCATCTGGCTAAAGGTAACAAGCCCGACTGTTGCGGCCGGCATAAAAACCCGTAAGCAAAGCGACTACCATGCCTCTTACCAAGCCGATAGTCACGGCATCGAGCGCTAGGCAATGTACCGAGGCGACCAGCCGCAGGGCGTAGGTAGCCGACCCGGACCGAATGGCAAGCTCTACATGCCGAAAGTCAAGAAGCAAGGGGGCTGGCAAAACGAAACAAATCTGTTTTAAAAGTCGGATTTTTATTTATTCATCTTGCTAAAAATCTGTACTTTACATTTATTAGCACCCTGCTTCGAGCGTCCTTTTCCTGGCAAAGTAAAGGTGGTGCACGCAGGCCTGGCGAGTAGCTTCGGCGGCGCGGCTGCCACTGGGGCAGCGGCCTTAGCTCGCAACTTGTATGTGGTCTTCCCTGCTACCCCCCCTGCCTGCCGCTATAGGCGGCTGGCCGGCTTACGCCTTGTTTTATTTGTTGGGATTTGGGTTGGCGGGTGGGCTGCTGGTAGTGCTGGGATGGCGGCGGGCGTATCCGTGGCAGCCGTGGCTACTGCTGGTGGCCGGCACCGTGCTGGCGTTTGTAGCGGGCACCCGCATGGCGGCAGGCACCGCGGCCGACTGGCACGCGGTGCTCGCCCACGGCCGCTGGGGCACCGGCGCGCCGCTGGGCCGCACCGCGCTGGGGGGCATGGCGGCGGCGGTGCTGGCCCTGGCCGGCCTGCGACGCTGGCTGGGCTTTGGGCGGCAGGCCACCGATGCTTTTGCGTTGCCGCTGCTGCTGGGGCTGGCGGTGCAGGGGGTAGGATGCCTGCTGGCCGGCTGCTGCTACGGTACGCTGCTAGGCACTGGGCTGGGCCTGGCGGTGAGCTACCCAGCGGGCACGGAGCCTTGGGCGGCGCAGGTAGCGCAGGGGCTGCTGCCGGCGACGGCGGCCAGGAGCCTGCCAGTACACGCGGCCCCGCTTTACCAACTTATTCTGTGCCTGGCCGTGGCGGGGCTGCTGCTGGCCGGGCGGCGGGCCCTGGCGCGCCGCCCCGGTCTAGCCTTGCCACTGGCGCTGGGGCTGTTCGCGCTAGGGCGGTGCGCGCTGGAAAGCGTGCGGGCGCCCCTGGGCGACGTATTGGGCGCCGGCCTCTGGCACGGCTTCAAGCCGGTGCAGTGGGGCCTGGCCGCCGCTGCGCTGGCACTGCTGGCACTAGGAGCCCGGCGCTGGCAGCCCAGCGCCGGGTCGCTAACCGGTGAAGTCACCCGTGCTCCACAACTCATTCCTAACCGGCCACTGGCCAATCTGCTACTATTGGCGCTGCTGCTGGGGCTTCCCCCCTGGCTGCTGCCAGGCCAGGTAACGGTGGCTGAAACGCTGGTGCTGAAGGCGTTGCTACTACCCGTGCTCATGCTCGAAGCCCTGCGCTGGGCCCGCACCCTCCGCACGAGCGCACCCCTACCAGCCATGCTGCTCGCGCTGGGTTTGGGACTGATGAGCCAAGCCCCAGCCCCAACTACGGCCGCCGCAGTTGAGGAGCCAGCCCGGTCACTCACGCTAAGCGGCGGCGGGCTCACGGGCAGCAGCTACCAGCTCTACCAGGATTACAGCACCTGCTCCACCCCTTCGGCCAACATTACTACTTTCCCTGGCTATCACCAGCGCTACAACGCGGCTACGCTGGGGGTAGCCTACTCGCAGCGCCTGGGGGCCACCGGTAGCAAGCGACTGACGGTGGGGGTCAACGGATACCTGGGCAGCACCAGCTTCGACCCGCCGGCCGGGCAAGTAGTAATGGGCGGGCGCTTCGGCGACTCGGCCTACGTGGCAAAGGTGGCCACGAGCCGCCGGCTTACTGATTTCAATCCCTACCTCGAATATTCCGCCGTTGGCCATAAGTCGCGTGGTGCTGCGTTGCGCCACAGCTACCTACGCCTGGGCCTGGGCCTTCGCCTGAGTAGCCAGCACGCCTACGACTACGTGACGGAGCCGCTACGCAGCCGGGGTACGGGGGCAGGCTTTTTAGTGGAGTACGGAGTAGACCGCGTGGTGTGGCTGCACCTGAGCGATGCCTACGGCCCCGATGCGGTAGGCAATGGCTTATTTCGGGCGGGCCTGGGCACCGGCTTCGGGCACGACCGCCTAACGCTGCTCGGGGGTATTACCGGGGCCAACAGCAATATGCCCAGCACTGGTTTTTTTACGTTTTACGTCCTGGGTCAGCCCAGCTACACGGCTCCTAGCGGCTATTTTCTGCAAGCTCGCTGGCAAGCCACGCCCAACTGGTTGCTAGAGGGTAGCGCTACCAGCAATTTCAACGACATGAGCCAATTGACCCTAGGCACGCGCTACCGGCTACCACTGGGTGCCCGCTGAGCCGGCCGGCCGCTACCCAAACACCGGCACCACGCGCCCGTCCTCCACTTTCAGCCCGGCGTCGTACTTCTTACCGGTTTTGGCCGAGAGGAAGCCCTTGATGACGCCCGTTTCGCCGCGGCGCAGCAGCTGGCGCAGCTGCGTGTCGGTCAGCTTCTTACCTCCCCATTCGAAGGGAACCCGGAACTGGCAGTCTTCGCGAAAGCGCGAGCAGCCGAAGGCGCTGCTGCCCTTGAGCATGGTGCCCAGGCGGCACACCGGGCACGGAATCTGGCCGGGGTCGGTGGCGGTGGTGGGCTTGCTTTCGGCGGCGGGCACCAGCTCGGGCTGCAGCTTGGCATCGAGCGTCAGCGCACCGTCCAGCTTCTCGCCCGCGCCGGTCACGAAGCCTTTGATGAGCTGCGTGCGGCCCTTGGCCAGCAGGCTTTTAACCTGCGGGTCGGTGAGTTTTTTGCCCAGAATTTCGGCCGGCAGCCGAAACTGGCAGCCCTCGCGAAAGCGGGCGCAGCCAAAGGCCGTTTTGCCGCGCAGAATGTGGCCCGATTTGCAGGCGGGGCAGAGGCCGAGCCCCACCCCCGGCCCCTCCCCTGCGGAGGAGGGGCCGGGGGTGGCAGTCGTATTTTTCCCTTGCGGGGCTGCCTCGGCTCCCCTCCCCCGCAGGGGAGGGGCCGGGGGTGGGGCTGCCGCCGATACCGCCCGCCCACTCCTGTCCATCTTCACCTCCTGCACCATCTCGCGCACCAGGCCCTTCAGCTCTTCCAAAAACTGGTCGGAGGGCAGCTCGTTGCGCTCAATCTGGCGCAGCTTCTGCTCCCACTGGCCGGTCAGCTCCGCCGATTTCAGGGTGGGGTTTCTAATCAGGCCAATGAGCTCGACGCCCGTGGGGGTGGGTAGGAGGCGCTTTTTATCGCGCCGCACGTAGTTGCGCTTGAACAGCGTTTCGATGATGGCGGCGCGGGTGCTGGGGCGGCCGATGCCGCTTTCCTTCATGGCCAGGCGCAGTTCCTCGTCGTCGATGTTGCGGCCCGCCGTTTCCATGCCGCGCAGCAGGCTGGCCTCGGTGTAGTCCTTGGGCGGCTGGGTCATCTTGCTTTCGAGGCGCGGCTGGTGCGGGCCGCTTTCGCCCTTGGCGAAGCTGGGCAGCACGGTGCTCACCACGTCGTCGTTGTCCTCGGCGCCGGTGGCTTGGGCGCCGGCGGGGGGGGTAGGCTTGGGCGCGGTTTGCTGGGTTGGGTCGCCGTACACCACGCGCCAGCCGGGGCTCAGAATCTGGCGGCCACGCACCCGAAATAGGTACTCGGCGGCCTCGGCCAGCACGGTGGTGTTGCTCACCTCGCAATCGGGGTAAAACGCGGCGATGAAGCGGCGCACGATGATATCGTACACGCTGCTTTCCATGCCGCCGCCCGGCCCGCCGCTGCCCGTCGGAATAATGGCGTGGTGGTCGGTTACCTTGTTGTTATTGAATACCTTAGTCGTCTTCGGAATCTTATTCGCCAGCAGCGGCCCGGTCAGATTTCCGTACCCAATACCGCGCAGAATCTCGGGGATTTTGGGGTAAATATCATCCGGCAAAAACGTGGTATCGACGCGCGGGTAGCTCACAGCCTTCTTCTCGTAGAGAGCCTGCACAATCTTGAGTGTGTCCTCGGCCGAGAGGCTCAGCTGGTTGTTGCACTGCACTTGCAGCGAAGTGAGGTCAAACAGGCGCGGCGGCGATTCCCTACCCTTCTTAATCTCGACGTTGGTGACGGTAAGCGACGCGGGCTGCACGGCGGCCAGCGCCTGGTTGGCCTCGTCCTCCTTCACGAAGTAGCCCAGCGCCCGCAGGCGGCTCTGCTCGTCGGGCGCATCCTGGGCCTGCTTTTGCTCGGCCTCGGTGTTAATGCGCGTGAAAGTGGTGTCGCGGTACTGCGTCTTGAGCACCCAGTACGGCTCGGGCTTAAAGTTGGCAATTTCGTGGTGGCGGTCCACCAGCAGGGCCAGCGTAGGCGTCTGCACCCGCCCGATGCTCAGCAGCTGCTTATCCTGGTAGCTGGTGTATTTGAGGGTGAAGAGGCGGGTTGCGTTCAGGCCCAGCAGCCAGTCGCCCACCGCGCGGCTGCGCCCGGCCTGGTACAGCGAGTCGAACTCCTTGCCGTCGCGCAGGTTATTGAAACCCTGGCGAATAGCTTCCTCCGTGAGCGACGAAATCCAGAGGCGCTTCACCGGCTTGCGGCACTTGGCCTCGTGAATAACCCAGCGCTGAATGACCTCGCCCTCCTGCCCGGCGTCGCCGCAGTTGATGACCTCGGTGGCCGCGTCGAGCAGCCGCTTTATCGTGTTAAACTGCTTTACTACCCCCTCGTCGCGGCGCATGAGCTTGATGCCAAACTGCTCGGGTATCATGGGCAGGTCGTGTAGGTTCCAGCGCTTCCACTCGGGGCGGTAGTCGTCGGGCTCTTTGAGCTGGCAGAAGTGGCCAAACGTCCAGGTAACCTGGTAGCCGTTGCCCTCATAGTAGCCGTCCAGGCGCCGGTCGGCCCCGATAACCTGGGCTATTTCGCGGGCCACGCTGGGCTTTTCGGCAAGGCAGACTTTCATGAATCGCAGATTTACGCTGATTGGGCGGATTTCGCAGATTTGAGGCTGCGCGCATCCGCTCCGAATCAACAAAAATACGGCGCGAAAAGGTCGGGCAGCGCCGACAGATAGGAGTGCTAAGGCACAGCTTTCGTCGGCCGAAAATATTCGGGCCTTAATTCTCGACGCAACGATGCGGGCAAGTGACGCTGCTCAAGAGCTTCCATTACTTTATCTTCTCGGTCTTTGCTATATCTCACTAGAGAAGCTAACTCGCCTATTGTAAATCCTACCGTAGTCACACCCAATAACGTCCAATTTAAGCCCTCTTTTACGTCATGAGTTTGTGCAGCTGCCACAAAAATACCCGCCCCAATTGCCGCCGTGAGCGGTAGCAATACCCTAAGACTGTGCCGCCGTGCTATAAATAGCCGGTGCAGGGCCGCCACCGTATCGGGGGCGGCGGCCAGCGGCGCGGTGAGCGAATCGAGGCGGGGCACCTGCGCGGCAACCGGCTGGGTGACTAGCAAAATGGCTACCAGTAGGAAAAGGTATTTCATAGCGCAGCATGGAAAAATGCCGGGGCGAAGTACGCGGTCATTTCTGGCACTACCTACTGGCGAATCGTAGCCTAAAAATCGGTTAGCTCAACGCGTAAAGCTTTGTGAAACAACATAAAGCACAGACCAAAAACTTAGGCTAAAGTCAGTTTTTTATAACAATAAAGTTGACGCGCCGCCCTACCCCTCCTTTTTCTGCTGGCTCGTGATGAGCACTACCGAGCCGACAATCACGGCCGCGCCCACCAGCATTTGGGCGGTGAGGGCCTCGTGCAGCATGGCCCAGCCTAGTAGCACGGCCACCACGGGGTTGACGTAGGCGTAGGTGGCCACCCGCGCCGGCGGGGCGTGCTGCAAGAGCCAGCTATACGCCGTGAACGCCACCAGCGACCCAAACACCACCAGGTAGCCCCAGCCCAGCCAGGCGCTCAGCCCGAAGCCGCCCGGCCGCAACCCGTGCCACTCGCCGGTGGCCGTGCCCAGCAACAGCAGCAGCGTGCCGCCGCACAGCATCTGCATGCCTGAGGCCAGCACCGGCGACCGCGGCCGGGCCGCGCGCAGCCCGTAGATGGAGCCCGCCGCCCAGCTAAATGCCGCCAGCAGCACCAGCCCTACCCCCACCACCTGGGCCCGGCCCGCACCGGCCGTCAACTGCTCGCCCACCAGCAGGTACACGCCCCCAAAGCCCAGCAGCAGGCCCAGCACCACCTGCCAGCTGGGGCGCGGCCCGTGCAGCCAGAGCCAGCCCAAAATCACAATCCAGAACGGCTCGCTGGCAATGAGCAGCGCGGCTAGGCTACTGGGCAGCGTGCGCTCGGCCAGCACCACCAAGCCATTGCCGCCCAGCAGAAGCAAGCCACCCACCACGAAGCTCGTGCGCCACTGCGCCAGGGTCGGCTTTTGGTAATCGGCCGAGGCGCGGCCGACCAGCGCCAAAATGCTGCCAGCCACCACAAACCGGGCGCCCGCCATCAGCAGCGGCGGCATGGTGGCGATGGCGTATTTAATGGCCAGGTACGTGGAGCCCCACAGCAGGTACACGGCGGCAAAGGCGGCGAAAAGCAGGACGCGCGAGGCTGGTTTTGGGGACATTAGAATTTCATTAACTGTCATTGCGAGCCTGCGAAGCAATCGTACCCGAACGATGAAAAAACGACTGGCGCTGGTGTCGTTCAGGTGCGATTGCTTCGCGGGCTCGCAATGACAGACGCCCTTATCCCTACAACTCCTACCCCCCCCTATCGCTTCAAGGCCACGCGCACGCCGGCCATGAGCCAGCGGGTGGGCATTTGGGCACCCAGCAGGTCCGAGTAGTGGGCGTTGAACAGGTTCTGGGCCTGGCCCACCAGCCACACGCGCTCGGGCAGCAGGGCCAGCTCGAGGCGGGCGTTGAAGACGGCGTAGCTCGGCGTGAGCTCGGCCAAATTGGTGGTGGCGCTGGGCACTGTTTGCTGGCCGGCGCGCACCTTGTAGAGGCCAGCCACGCTCAGCGTAAAGCGCGGGTGCACCAGGCTTACGTTGCCCGAAACCAGGTGGCGCGCCACGTTGGAGAGGTACTGCGACTGCACGTCGCCGGCCACGTCGAGGTGCACCCAGGTGTAGCCCACGCTGCCATCGAGGCGCAGGCCGGGCGCCAGCTGGGCGCGGGCGGTTGCTTCGGTTTCGATGCCCTGGGTGGTCACCGCAAACAGGTTTTCGGCCAGGCGATAGGTCGCGTTGGGGTTGAGGTTGGCGTAGCCCGTCGTCTCAATCGTTTGGCTGCCCGAGGCGGCCACGTAGTCAATCAGGTTACGGCCGTAGCGGTTGAAGTAGGTGCCGCGCAGCGCGAGGGCCGGCAGGGGCTGGTAGTCGAGGCCGGCTTCGTAGTTCCAGGTGCGCTCGGCGCTCAGGCCGGGGTTGCCCACGTTGAAGCCGCTGGGCACCACGCCCGGCCGGATGGCCGAGTTGTACTGCTCCGTAAAGTTGGGCGCCCGGATGCCTCTCCCCACCGCGCCGCGCATGGTCAGCCGCTCGCCCACCTGCTGGCTGGCGTTGAGCTGCGGCACCACCTCGGTGCCGTAGTTCTGGTCGTGGTCGAGGCGCAGGGCCGCCGTGATATTCAGGCTAGGCGTAGGCGCTACGGCCGCCACGGCAAACGCGCCGGCGTGCCACACGGCGTGGTCGCCGCGGTCGTTGCTTTGCACGGCGCGGCGGTCGGCCTGGCCGCCCAGGGTAGCGCGCACCTTGGCCGATAGCTGGATTTGGTGCTGGCCCTGCACGTTGAGGTAGTGCATGAGGTGGTCGCTGGCCGCCGAGGTAGGCGTATACACGTAGAGGTCGGTGCTGGCCGTGCCCACGATGGAGAGCTCGGTGCGGGCGCGCTCGTTCCACTCGTAGCGCAACTGGCCCTGGTACCAGTCGCGCGAGGTGGTTTCGCGGGCCCGGTCGCCGGCATTGGTCGTATAAAAATTCTGGGCGTTGTAGTCGCGCCGGTCGAAACTGGCGCGGGCGGCGGCGCTGAATTTCTCCGTGATTTGGTACGCGCCCGACAGCGAATACGTATTCAGCTTGAAGTCATTGCGCAGGCCGCCGGGCAGGTCCAGCAGCTGGCCGCTGGCCGTGTTGTTCAGGATGCCGCCCGCCAGGCGCAGGCCGTGGTCCTGGCCATAAAAGCCGGCGTTGGTGCTTTTGAGGCCATATTCGCCGGCCAGGAAAGTGCCGGCCAGCTCCACGGCATCGGGCCGGTGGGTGGCAGCAAACGTCTTGGTCACGATGTTGATGAAGCCCCCCACGGCGTCGGGGCCGTAGAGCGCCGCGCCCGGCCCGCGCACCACCTCAATCTGCTCAATCTCGGCGGGCGTAATGGGAAAATAGCCCCCAAAATGGCCCGTGAGCGGGTCGTTCAGCCGCATCCCATCCAGTAAAATGAGCACCTGGTTGAAGGTCGAGCCGCGCAGCGTAATATCGGCCTGGGTGCCGAAGTTGCCGCGGCTCTGCATCTCGATATTGGGCAGCAGGCGCAGCAAATCATCCAGCGAAGCCACGGGGTACCGGCTGAGGGTGCTGCCGGGTACCACCGTCACGTAGCGGCCGGTTTGCCCCGCCAGCTGGCCCAGGCGGGTGGCGTACACGGTTACTTCGCCCAGCTGGCGCTGGTGGGCGCTGTCGGGGGGGGTAGGGGCAAGGCGCTGGGCCTGCGCGGCCAGCGGCAGCAGCAGCGCCAGGCTCGCGGCACTTCGTAAAAATGGGGGCATACAAAGGGTCGTAAAACGGCCGCAAAGGTATTCCCTACCCCCCCAAAAAGGCCAACGCCGCCCAAAAAAGGCTATTTAGGCGTTGGGGCGGGCGGGTTCTGGCGCGTTAGCAGCAGGCCCAGCCCCAGGCCCTGGCTGAACTGAATGCCGGGGTCCTGGTCGTACTGGTACAGCACGGTGCTCTGGAAATTGACGCTCAGCAGGCCGTACACCTTGGCCGTGATGGTGAGGTCGAGGCGCTGGTTGATGTCCTGCGCCCGAAAGCTACCGTAGTTGGTAAACAGCAGGTAGCGCGCCTTGAAGTTGGCATTGGGGCCCAATGGCTGGTCGAGGGTAGCCAGAATCTGGGCCGCCAGAATCTCCCAGCGCGTGGTGTACCCCGGATTTACCCCGTATACCACGTCGGTGGGCAGCGTCTGAAACCGACCTAGCTCGCGCACTATCGTCAGGCGCGGCGCGAAGGGCGACAGGCGCAGCGCAAACCGCTTATTGGGGTGAAACTCAAAGCCGTAGGCGTTTGTGAGGTAGGCCGGGGCCAGGAAGCCCGATACCAGGCGCGGCGCGTCGCCCGAGTAGTCGTAGCCGGGCCCGAACTGCGAAAGCATATTCAGCGACACGAAAGCGTCCCACTTGGGCGAGAGGGCGTGGCCGTATTTGGTATCGAGCCACAGGCGGTCGTTGGTTTTGCGGTAGCCCTGGCCCCGCGTGTACTGCCCCGCGTACAGGAAATCGGCCTCGTTGTCCCAGCTCTGCTTGCCGCGCAGGTAGTGCGCCTGGGCATTGAAGAGCGTGCTCAGGCCCAGCGAGGTTGCCCCGCCGCCCTTCCAGTTGTCGGAAATAACCGCCTCGTTGAGGTTGACGCCCGCCTTGAGGCTGGTGCGCCAGTAGGAGGTGTCGGCGGGGGTAGCAGTGCCAGGCTGGGCCTGGGCCGCCGCCAGCAACGGCCCCAACGTGAGTAAAACAGACGGTAATAGTTTTCTCATCGGATGTGAATTGTTGGGGTTGGCGGGAAGGCAGTGAGCACGCGCAATATAGGGCTTCCACCATTGCCTTACGCGGCACACCAGCACCATCCGTCGTATTTTGCGCGCCCATGCCGCCTACCCTACCCGCCTCGGCGCGCGCGCCCCGCGCCTACTACCCGGCCCTCACCGGCCTGCGGGCCGTTACCTGCCTGATGGTATTTGCCAAGCACTTCCGGCCCGCCGACACGCCGGAGTGGGCCAACCTGATAATCGAGCAGTTTCACATGACGATGAGCCTGTTTTTCTTGCTCAGCGGCTTCGTGATGGCTACCCGCTACCAGGCCGACGTGGAGTTTACGCGCCCCTGGTGGCGGCGCTACCTCTGGCGGCGGCTGGCGCGGGTGTATCCTATCTATTTGCTGCTCAACACGTCGGTGTTGATTTACGTGTACTGGCCGGTGCCCACGGGCCAGGCCGGGCACACGGCCCTGCTCGTGTTTCTGAGCGAAACGCTGCTGCGGGGCTTTTCCAGCACCCTCAAGTACGTGGGGCTGCCGCAGGCGTGGTCGCTCACGGCCGAAGAATGTTTCTACTTTTCCCTACCCCTGCTGCTGGTGCTGTGGCGGCGCTACGGCTACCGCGGCGCGGCGGCCTTCGCGGGCGGCGTGCTGGCTATCGGGCTGGGGCTCACGGCGGTGTGCCGGGGGCACGCGGCGCTGCACGGCTTTTTTGGCTCGTTTCACCACCTGTTCAACTTCACGTTTTTTGGGCGGGTGCTGGAGTTTACGCTGGGGGTAGGGCTGGCGCGCTGGTGGGGCGGGCGGCCCACGGCCAGCGTGCCCGGCTGGCCCTGGCGCACCACCCTCAGCCTGGCCCTGATGCTGGCGGGGGGGGTAGTACTGGTGTGGCTCGACTCACCCTTCGACTGGTACGACGGCAACCTGAAGCCAGCGACCGTTCTGCTCAACGTCCTCTTTTATCCGGCTTGCATGACGCTGCTGCTGGCCGGGCTGCTGCTGGAGGGCAGCTGGCTGCGCACCGTGCTGGGCTCGCGGCTGCTGGATGCGCTGGGCAAGCGCTCCTACTCGTTCTACCTCATGCAGATTGGCTTGCTCAGCATTTGGTGGCGCGCCGAGTTTGGCTGGCGGCAGCACGTGGGCTGGCAGCTGCTGGTGACGCTCCTGCTCAGTGAGCTGCTCTACCGACTGGTAGAAGAACCGGCTCGCCGCTGGGTGCTGGCGCGCACGCTACCTCGGGGCGAGTGGTCCTAAAGACTAGGCCAGGCGCTAGGCAGCGGGCTGCTCGGTCTGGGCATGGGCGGGGTCGTGCCGCGGCCCTTCGTACGTGTTGCTATCCTCAGCAGCGGGCAGCGACACGGCTTCCGTGGCGTAGATGTGCTCCAGCTCTTCTAATACCTCTTGGTCATTGATTTGCAAATCCTTGAGCACGCCGTCGGCAATGTCATACACGAGGCCGTGGAGGCGGGGCGGCTTGTCGCCGCGCATGGCGTTCTGGATGATATTAGTTTTAGCCAGGTTATGCACCTGCTCAATTACGTTGAGCTCCACGAGGCGGCGCAGGCGCTGCTGCTCGTCCTGAATGCGCAGCAGCTCGGTTTCGTGCAGGCGCACCACGTCGCGAATGTTCACCAGCCAGTTGTCGATGAGGCCGTACTGCTTGTTGGCCGCCGCCGCCGCTACCCCCCCGCAGCCGTAGTGCCCCACCACCAGGATATCCTGCACGCCCAGCACCTCCACCGCGTATTGCAGCACGCTAAGCAGGTTCATGTCGGTGTGCACCACCATATTGGCGATGTTGCGGTGCACGAACATCTCGCCCGGCCCGGTGCCCGTGATGCCCGAGGCCGGCACCCGCGAGTCGGAGCAGCCAATGAAGAGGTAGCGCGGGGTTTGGCCATTAGCCAGGCGCTTGAAAAACTCCGGGTCCTCGGCGTTTTTCGTGGCCACCCACTGGCGATTATTAGCGAGAATATCCTGAATACCGGGCATAGGAAAGGCTGAAAGGAGGCATGAAAACGGACTGCGAACAGCGCCGCGCTTTTGCCAGCTTACGATTACCGGCTACTCCATGTTGCCGCCGGGCACCGGCCCAAGGGCCACGCGCAGGGTGTGCCGCGCCCCGCGCGGCTCAAAAGCATACGCCAGCCCAAAGCCATAATAGGCGCATATCTGCTGCACGATGCTCAGGCCCAGGCCCGGCGACTCGGAGGCCGCGTTGTGCTTGCGGAAGCGCTCAAAAAACCGGGCCGGGTCGCCGCTGATTACCGGGCCGGGGTTACTGACTTCGAGCACGTTATCGGTGAGGCGCACTGACACGTCGCCGCCCGGCACGTTGTGCCGGATGGCATTGTGCAGCAGGTTGTGGAGCAGCGAGTCGGCCAGGCCGGGATGCAGGCGCCGGGGGGGGGTATGCGGCAGGTGCAGGCGCGGCGTGAGGCCACGGGCGTCGAACAGCGGCGCCAGCTGCGCGGCTTTTTCGCGCACCAGGGCGGCCAGGTCGAGGGGCACGGCGGCGGCATACTGGCCGTTTTCGATGCGGCTGAGCAGGCTCAGGGCCTGGTGCAGGCGCGAGAGCCGGCGCGTGGCGCCGTAGAGGTCGGCCAGCAGCGGGGCGGCGGCCGCATCGGCGGCCAGGGCGGGCACTTGCAGCAGCTGCTCCAGCTGGGCCTGCATAATGGCCAGTGGCGTCTGGGTTTCGTGGGCGGCGTTGGCCGTGAATTCGCGCAAGCTCTCGTAGTCGGCCACCAGGCGGCGGCTCAGGTGGGTCAGGGCCTGGTTGAGTTCCGCAAACTCCTCGATGGCGGGCACGGGCAGCGCCAGGGGCCGGTGCTGCTGCAAATCGTAGCCGCGCAAGGCCACCAGCGTGTGCCGAAATGGCGCCCATAGCCGCCCCGATAAGTAGCGGTGCAGCCCCACGATGCCGCCCAGCAGCAGCGCCAGCAGCAGCAGCATACTGCCCGCCGTGGCGGCCAGCAGCTCGTCGGTTTCGACCAGCGACTTGCGCAGCGTCACCCACATCGGCGAGGGCCCTACCCCCGCCACCACCCGAAACGTGAGCTGCCGGTGCGGCACCAGCTCGTGCTCGTTGGGGTCGAGCAGCAGCGTATCGGAGTAGCCCAGCGGCCGGGGCCGGGCGCTGGCGCCGTACTGCTGCCTGAAAATAGCCTCGGGCAGCGGCCGGCCACTAGCCAGCCAGGCGTCCAGCTCCTGGCGCTGGCTGAGCAGCTGCTCCTCCACCTCGTTGCGCACGGCATAGTTGATGCCCGCGTACAGCACCCCACTACCCCCCACAAACAGCCCCAGGCTGAGCAGCACGTAGTAGCGGTTGGTAGCGGCCAGCAGCTTCATAGGGTAGTGACTGGTGACTGATTATTACTCCGTGCTCAGCTTGTACCCTATCCCGTACATGGTGCGGATATAGTTTTCCGCGCCCTTTTCCTGAAGCTTCTTGCGCAGGTTTTTGAGGTGGGTATAGATGAAGTCGAACGAGTCGGTGGCATCGACCGCGTCGCCGCAGAGGTGCTCGGCAATGGCTTCCTTGGTGAGCACGCGGCCGGGGTTGGCCAGCAGGTAGAGCAGCAGGTCGTACTCCTTGCGGGTCAGCGTCAGGGCCTCGCCGCGCACCAGCACTTCGGCCTGCTCGGGCCACACCAGCAGGTCGCGAAAGGCCAGGTGGCTTTGCCCCTGAAACCGCCGCCGCCGGATAATGGCCCGCAGCCGCGCATTCAGCTCCGAAATATGAAAGGGCTTAGTCAGGTAGTCATCGGCCCCCAGATTGAGCCCCGCCACCCGGTCGTCGAGGCCCCCGCGGGCCGAAATAACGAGCACGCCCGCCGGCGAGTTATCGGCCCGGAGCGCGCGCAGCAGGTCCAGGCCGTTGCCATCGGGCAGCGTCAGGTCGAGGAGCACGCAATCGTAGCGGTAAAGCTTGATTTTTTCGAGGGCCTGGGCAAAATCGGTGGCCACTTCTACCACGTAGCCTCCCTGGCAAAGGGCCGCGAGCAGCGTCGAGCGCAGGGCTGCTTCATCTTCGACTAAGAGTATTTTCATGGCTGGGCAGAACGAGTTCAAAGCCCGAAAAAAGGAAGGAAATCTGAAGCAAATCTGGCAGCGCAGCCGCTTAGCTCGCCCGCCCTACCCCCTCCCCTGCGTCCCAAGCCACTGGCCCGGCCGGCCTTATTTGGGGCGCCACGTCAGGCACAGGCCGGGCGCGTTGCCGTAGTAAGTAGGCATAATGCCCACGTCGCGGCCAATGGACTTGCGGCCCCAGCGGTTGCGGTGCGTGAGGTAGGCCAGGTGCGCCGACAAGATGCCGAAGCCCGCGCCGGCCACCACGTCGCTCTGCCAGTGCTTGTCCACCACCATGCGCAGCACGCCCACGCTGGTGGCCAGGGCGTAGGCCCCCACGCCATACCACTGGCTCTTGTCCCGAAACTCGGTGTGCACGATGCTGGCCGCCAGAAACGCCTGCGCCGTGTGGCCCGACGGAAACGACAGATTATCCGACCCATCGGGCCGCTCCTCGTGGCTGAGCGACTTCACCAGGAAGGTGCTGGCCAGCATAATAGCCTCCCCCTTAGCAATGATGAGCAGCGTGTTGATGCGGTCGTTGCGGCTCTCGACGCCCGCCAGCGCCACGGCGCCCAGCTCCAAGTAGGGCACGAAGATGAGCACGTCGGCCACGCGGCTCTGCGACGACGGAAAGACGCGGTGAATATCACGCTGCGCATCCTGGTTGGTATAGAAGCCGCCGCCGTTGAACGTGTACGCCCCGTAGCCAATGAGCACCGCCGGAATGGCTACCGCCTTGAACAGCTTACTCTTAAAAAACGGCCGCTTGGCCAGCGGCGATACCCCGGCGGGATTTTCATATTTGTGCGTAGTATCGGCGGGCGCGGTAGTGGCGGGGTTAAGGGGCACCTGCGCCAGCACGGGCGTAGCGCCGCTCAGCAGCACCCCCAGCAGCAAGGCACGGGTTGAGGAGAAAAATGGACGCATGAGGGTCATAATTTGGTAACAGAATGGGCTCTACGGAAGCTGGTCGCTTTTTGCTGTCCCGGACGAAACTATTTACCAATTCTGGCTAGATTCTGACTCCGCGCTTTCGGGCCCTGGGGGCGGCGGGCGGGCTAGCCGCGGGGCCGCAGGCAGCGCCTCGGCAACGTTGCCGGTAACGATAGCGCAAATAATTCGCCCCCTTTGCTTGCAGATGCCGCCGGGCCGGCCTAGTATTCCGTTGCCAAAGCCCGGTTTGCGCCGGGCCAGCGGCTTGTTTCTCTTCTTTATTGCCTGGCTGCCGCGGCCCCACCGCACGGCCTTCCCACCCGCTTTTTATGACCCGTTTTGCGCTGCTTGCCGGCGTAGCGGCGGCCCTGGCCGCCCTACCCCCCTCTCCCACCCTGGCCCAGGCCAGCCGCGCGGCCGCCGCCCAGCCCGCGCCGCCTACCCTGCCCGCCGTGCGGCAAGTGCGCTTCAAAGCTGACACGTTTAATATCCAGAAATACGGGGCCGTGGCCGACGGGCAAACGCTGAACACAGCGGCGTTTCAACAGGCGATTATGGCCTGCACCCAGGCCGGCGGCGGCACGGTGCGGGTGCCGGCCGGGCTGTGGCTCACGGGCCCCATCGTGCTGCAAAACAACGTGAACCTGCACCTGGCCACCGGCGCGCTCGTGCAGTTCACCACCGACCACCTACAGTATCCGCTGGTGAAAACCACCTGGGAGGGCGAGGACGCCATCCGGAGCCAGGCCCCGATTTCGGGGGTAGGGCTCACCAATATCGCCGTGACGGGCACCGGCACCTTCGACGGGGCCGGCGACAGCTGGCGGCCCGTGAAGAAGAGCAAGCTCAACGAGGGCGAATGGAAAAAGCTGGTGGCCTCGGGCGGCGTGCTCAACGAGAAGAAGGACTCTTGGTACCCTTCGGCGGCCTCGCTCAAGGGCAATATGCTGGCCGCCGCCGGCACCCCGCGCAAGAGCCTGAACCCGGCCGACTTCGCCGACATCCGCGATTTTCTCCGGCCTAATATGCTGAGCCTCACTGATTGCAAGCAGATTCTGCTCGAAGGCTTTACCATTCAGAATTCGCCGGCCTGGACGATTCACCCGCTGCTGTGCCAGGATATTACGGTGCGCCGCGTGACGGCCCGCAACCCCTGGTACGGCCAAAATACCGATGCCATCGACGTGGAATCGTGCCGCAACGGCGTGCTCGACGACTGCGTGTTTAGCGTGGGCGACGACGGGCTGTGCATCAAGAGCGGCCGCGACGAGGAAGGCCGCAAGCGCGGCGTGCCCACCGAAAACTTCCTCATCCAGAACTGCAAGGTGTACAGCGCCCACGGCGGCTTCGTGATTGGCTCGGAAATGTCGGGCGGCGTGCGCAACATGATAGTGCGCAACTGCACCTTTCAGGGCACCGACGTGGGCCTGCGCTTCAAAACGGCGCGCGGCCGCGGCGGCATGGTCGAGAACATCTGGGTCGATGGCATTACGATGACGGATATTGCCGGGCAGGCCATCCTATTCGACATGTACTACATGGCCAAGGACCCCGTGCCGCAGGCCGGCGAGGCGGCCGCGCCGCCCGTTATCGCGGCCCAGCCGCTGAATGAGGGCACGCCGCAGTTCCAGCACTTTTACATTAAAAACGTGATGTGCAAAGGGGCAGAAACGGCCATCCTGGTGCGCGGCCTGCCCGAGATGGCCATCAAGGATATTAGCCTCGAAAACATTGTGATTGAGGCGCATAAGGGCCTGGTGTGCCAGGAGGCTGAGAATATTCGCCTCAAAAACGTGACCCTGCTAACCACCGACACCAAGCCGGTAATGGAAGTGCAGAACAGCAAGAACATCAGCCTCGACGGTATCAAATATGCCAGCGGCGCCGACTTACTGCTGCGCGTGAGCGGCGACCGCAGCCAGGATATTCGCCTCACCAACACCAACGCCAAGCTGGCCAAAAAAGAAGTGGAACTGGGCGACAAGGTGAGCAAGAAAGTGGTGCAGGTGGCGGTGAAATAATAACCTACAAATCCGTCTGTCATTGCGAGCGCAACGAAGTGGAGCGCGGCAATCTTTCCTGGTCGTTGATTTAGTAACCCGAATGTGCAGGAAGGATTGCCGCGCTCCACTTCGTTGCGCTCGCAATGACAGACGACATTTTTCTATGAGATTCCCTACCCCCCTCTTTTCCGCTCTCCTCGCCCTGCCGCTGCTGGCGCCGGCCCAAAACGCGCCGGCCGCGATGTCGCAGCGCATGGCCGATGCCTTCATTGCCCAGCACCCCGACTCCATCGTGATTGGCAGCCGCAAAACCGCTCGCTGGGACTACGAGCAGGGCCTGATGCTGCGGGCCCTGGAGCGGGTGTGGGAGCGCACCGGCGACGGCCGCTACTTCACTTATATTCAGAAGGATGTGGACCAGTTTGTGCAGAAGGATGGCAGCATTAGGACGTATAAACCCGAAGAATATCAGCTCGATAACATCGCCACCGGGCCTGCCTTGCTGCTGCTGAGCCAGGTGTCATTGCCCGGCAATGAGAAGTACCGCCTGGCCGCCGCCAAGCTGCGCCAGCAGCTGGCCGCGCAGCCGCGCACCAAGGAGGGCGGCTTTTGGCACAAGAAAACCTACCCCAACCAGATGTGGCTCGATGGCCTGTACATGGCCGAGCCCTTCTACGCGCAGTACAGCGGGCTGACGGGTGACGCGGCCGGCTTCGACGACGTGACCAAGCAGTTCGCGCTCATCGAAAAGCACCTCATCGACCCCAAAACCGGCCTGCTGCGCCACGGCTACGACGAGAGCCGCGCGCAGCCGTGGGCCGACAAGACCACCGGACAGTCGCCCCAGGCCTGGGACCGCGCCATCGGCTGGTACGCGATGGCCCTGGTGGATGTGCTTGACTATATGCCGGTTGGCAACGCTCACCGCGCCGAATTGATAAAAGATTTGCAGCGCCTGGCGCCGGTGCTAGCCAAGTACCAGGACGCCAAAACCGGCACCTGGAGCTTGGTGATGGGCCAGGAAAGCCAAAAGGGCAACTACGCCGAGGCGTCGGGCAGCAGCATGTTCGTGTACGCGCTGGCCAAGGGCGTGCGCCTGGGCTACCTCGATAAGCAGTATGCCGCCGTGGCCCGCCGGGGCTACGACGGGATTTTGAAGACCTTTATCAGCACCGAAAATGGCGCGCTGGCGATGAATGGCACCGTGAGCGTGGGCGGCCTGGGCGGCACCCCGTACCGCGACGGCTCGTTTCAATATTACCTCAGCGAGCCGCTGCGCAAGAACGATTTGAAGGGGGTAGGGCCGTTTATCCTGGCGAGCACGGAGATGGAAATAGCGCAGGAAAACGCCGGGGGCCAGGGCAAAACCGTGGGCCTGGACTACTACTTCAACCACGAGCTGCGCAAAAGCGCCTTCAGTGGCCAGCCCGAGCAGTGGCACTACACCTGGGAGGAGCGCACGCACGGCGGCTTCTGGCTGTGGGGCAACCAGCTGCGCGAGCTGGGCGCCCGCACCGTGCCGGTCCCTACCCCCCCCACGGCGGCCAGCCTCAAGGGCCTGAGCGTGTACGTGATAGTGGACCCCGACACCAAGAAAGAATCGCCGGCACCCCACTATATCTCGGCCGCCGATGGGCAGGCCGTGGCCGACTGGGTGCGGGCCGGCGGCACGCTGGTGCTGCTGGCCAACGACACGGCCAACTGCGAAATCCGGCACTTCAACACGCTGGCCCAGCACTTCGGCGTGCAGTTCACCGACCAGAGCGTGAACATGGTGCAGGGCAGCCAGTTTGAGCAGGGCCGGGTGGACCTGAGCAGCGGCGCGGCCGTGTTTAAGCAGGCCAAAACGGCGTACATCAAGGAGTTGGCGGTGCTGGCGGTGCAGAGCCCGGCCCAGCCGCTGGTGACCAACAACGGCAAGGTTATCATGGCCACGGCCACGCTGGGCAAGGGCCGCGTGTTCGCGCTCGGCGACCCGTGGCTGTACAACGAATACACTGACGGGCGGAAGATTCCGGCCACGTTCGAGAATTTTCAGGCAGGTAAGGACCTGGGGCGCTGGCTGTTGAAATAGTGCGCAATGACCAGTGAACAGTTAGCAATGAATAGTGAACGTAATGCAGTGCGCAGCGAAGCACCTCATCCACTCAGTTGAATGACACCCGAATGGCGTGAGCGAGATGCTTCCTACTCGTCAGCATGACGTTCTTTTGCCCCCTGTTCACTGCTCATTGCTCACTGTTCACTACTCCCTACTTCCCATGTTGCTTATCCGCCACGGCCAGCCCGGCCACGAAAAACCCGGTATCGTGCTCGACGGCCAGCGCTACGACCTCAGCCCTTTTGGGGAGGACTACGACGAGCGCTTTTTTGCCAGCGACGGCCTGGGCCGCCTGGCCGCCTACATCGACGTGCAGCGCGAGCTGCTGCTGCCCGTGCCCGCCGCCGCGCGGCTGGGCCCGCCGGTGGCCCGGCCCTCCAAAATCGTGTGCGCGGGCCTCAATTACACCGACCACGCCCAGGAAATGGCCCTACCCCTGCCCACCGAGCCGGTCATCTTTTTGAAGGCCACTTCGGCGCTGAGTGGGCCCAACGACGATATTATCCTGCCCCGCGGCTCGCAGAAAACCGACTGGGAAGCGGAGCTAGCGGTGGTTATTCGCAAGCGCGCCAGCTACGTGGCCGAGGCCGACGCGGCGCAGTACATCGCGGGCTACGTGCTGCTCAACGACGTGAGCGAGCGCGCCTACCAGCTGGAGCGCGGCGGCACCTGGGACAAGGGCAAGGGCTGCGACACCTTCGCGCCGCTCGGCCCCTGGCTCGCTACCCCCGACGAGTTGCTCAACCCCGCCCGCCTCAAACTCTGGCTCGCGGTGAATGGCGAGGAGCACCAGAATGGCAACACCGCTAACCTCATCTTTAGCGTGCCTTACCTCATCAGCTACGTCAGCCAGTTTATGACTCTGCTGCCGGGCGACATTCTCTCGACCGGCACGCCGGCCGGCGTGGGCAGCGGCCTGCGGCCGCCGCGCTACCTGGCCGCCGGCGACGTGGTGGAGCTGGGCATTGAGGGCCTGGGCAGTTCGCGCCAGGTGGTGCGGGCCGCTGAGTAAGGTAAAACGGCGTGGTACTCCGTTTGTCGTTGAACGACTCGTTCGCCTGGAAACGGAGTACCACGCCGTTTTACCTACTTTCCCTACCCCATGAAATTCCCACTTTTCCTAGGCCTGCTGCTGGCCGCTACCACGGCCTGGGGCCAGGCGCGCCGCGTGGTGGTGGCCGCCGATGGCAGCGGCGACTACCGCACCGTGCAGGCCGCCTTCGACGCCGTGCCCGATGGCAATGCCGATTGGCTAACAATCACCATTAAACCAGGTACTTACAAGGAAAAGCTGACGCTGGCGCCCGGCAAAAACCACGTGCGCCTGCTGGGCGAAGACGCCGCCCGCACCGTCCTCACCTTCGACGACTACCACCAGCGCCTCGATGCGGCGGGCAAGGAAATCGGCACGACGGGCTCGGCCAGCGTGCACCTCTACGGCAACGATTTTACGGCCGAGAACATCACCTTTGCCAACTCGGCCGGGCCGGTGGGGCAGGCCGTGGCGGCCTGGGTGAGCGGCGACCGCAGCTGCTTTCGGCACTGCCGCTTCCTGGGGTTTCAGGACACGCTTTACACCTTTGGCTACGGCAGCCGGCAGCTCTACGAGGACTGCTACATCGAGGGCACCGTCGATTTTATCTTTGGCAGCAGCACGGCCTGGTTTGAGCGGTGCACGCTGGTGGGTAAGCGGGGCGGTTTTTTTACGGCCGCTTCTACCCCCGACACCACGCGCTACGGCTACGTATTCAGCCACTGCCGGCTGCTGGGCGCGCCCGATGCGCCGGCCCGCTCCTTCTACCTGGGCCGGCCCTGGCGGCCCTATGCCAAAGTGGTGTACCTGGCCTGCGAGCTGGGCGCCGTGGTGCAGCCCGCCGGCTGGGACGAGTGGGGCAAGGAGAGTAATAAGCAAACGGCCACCTACGCCGAGTACCAATCGAGCGGCCCCGGCGCCCACCCCGGCGCCCGCGTGCCCTGGAGCCACCAGCTCACCCAGGCCCAGGCCGAGGCCTACACCCGCGCCACCGTGCTGCGCGGCTGGCAGCCCGGCAAGTAGCCCCGTTTTATGAAATCCCTACCCCTGCTTTTGCTGGGCAGCAGCCTGCTGCCGCTATCGGCCGCCTTGGCCCAGAACCTGCCGGCGGCCCCTACCCCCCCGGCGGCGGCCAATGCGCCCGGGATGCCGCCGGCCCGCCCGGCCCCGCCGCCCCAAAAGCTGCTGCTGACGGTGGCGCCGGATGGCACCGGTGACTACCGCACCATTCAGGAGGCGGTGCTGGCGGTGCGCGACTTATCGCAGGTGACGGTTACGATTCTCCTGCGACCCGGCACGTACCGCGAGAAGCTGGTGGTGCCGGCTCATAAAACGCGCATCACGCTGGTGGGCGAAAGTGCCGCGACCACCATTATTACGGGGGCCGACCACACCGGCGACGCGGCCGGCCACAACACGTATTCGTCGCAAACGGTGCTGGTGCAGGGCAACGATTTCACGGCCGAAAATATCACCTTCGAAAACGCCGCCGGGCCAGTGGGCCAGGCCGTGGCCCTGCACGTGGATGGCGACCGCGCCACCTTTCGCCACTGCCGCATGCTGGGCAACCAGGACACGCTGTTTCCGGCCGTCGAAAACAGCCGCCAGTACTACCAGGACTGCTACATCGAGGGCACCACGGATTTCATTTTCGGCATGGCCACGGCCGTATTCGACCGTTGTGAGATTCGCAGCAAGCGCAACTCCTACATCGCGGCGGCCGCTACCACCGAGCGGCAGGCCTACGGCTTCGTCTTTCGCGATTGTAAGCTCACCGCCGACTCGGCCGCTCACCAGGTTTTTTTGGGTCGGCCCTGGCGGCCCCACTCGCGCACGGTGTACCTGCGCTGCGAGCTGGGGGCGCACATCCTGCCCGCCGGCTGGGACAACTGGCGCGACGCCGCCAACGAGACTACCGCCTACTACGCCGAGTACCAGAGCATTGGCCCCGGCGCCCACCCCGCTGGCCGCACCAAATGGAGCCACCAGCTCACGGCTAAGGAAGCCAAGCGCTACACGCTCAAAAGCATATTTGGTGGCGAAAGCGGCTGGGTGCCGCAGGAGTAGGATAAGAGGGTGTTTGAAAACTTAGCAGGCTGTCATGCTGAGCTTGTCGAAGCATGACAGCCTGCTATTATTCTACCCCCACCGGCCACGCCGACGATTCGCGCAGCACCATCACAGTCGGAATGGTGAGGGTAGAAGGCGGCGCGGCGCGGTGCTTGCGCTCAATCAGGTCGAGCAGGCGGCTCACGGCTTCTTGGCCGATTTTCTTGGCGGGCTGCATCACGGTGCTCAGCGAAGGCGAGAGCATATCGGCCACCGTAAGGTTGGTGAAGCCGATGAGCGACACATCGTCGGGGATGGCCAGGTGGCGCTGGCGCAGGGCAGCCAGGCAGCCCACCGCCAGCCGGTCGCTGGCCGTGAAAAAGGCATCGGGCCGGGGCTCCAAGGCCAGCAGTTCGTCCACCAACGGGCCCACCTCGTCGGGGCCGAAGGTGCCGAAGCGCACCAGATTCTCGTCATACGGCACGCCGTATTGTTCCAGCGCGGCGCGGTAGCCGGCCAGGCGCTCCTGCGTGATGCTGAGCCAGGGCTGAATGGTGAGGTGCGCGATGCGCCGCCGCCCCGACTGCAACAGGTGCTCGGTGGCCCCAAACGCGCCGGCAAAATTGTCCGCCACCACGCGCGGCGTGTTCAGGTCGGCCGACACGCGGTCGAACTGCACGATGGGGGTGCCCTGCTGCTGCAGTTCCTGCAAGTGGCTCACGTCGTTGGTTTCGCTGCTGAGCGAGATGAGCAGGCCATCGACGCGGCGCGCCAGGGCCTGGCGCAGGTTGGCCACCTCACGGTCGTAGGCCTCGTGGGTTTGGAAGATGAGCACGTCGTAGCCGCGCTGGTTGGCCACCTCCTCAATGCCATTGATAGCCTGCGAAAAGTAATAATTGGCAATCTGCGGCACGATGACCGCAATGGCCTTGCTGCTGGCGCCTTTCAGGCTGAGGGCGATGGGATTGGGACGGTAGTGCAGGCGCGCGGCGCACTCCATCACCAGCCGCTTGGTTTCGGGGTTGATTTCGTAGCTGTCGCGCAAGGCCCGCGACACCGTCGATACGGAGATATTGAGCTCGCGGGCGATGTCTTTGAGCGTAGCGGGTTCCAAAGCTGATTTCTTATTAAAATACAATTGCCTACCCCCTACTGGCGGTAAGCTTTGGCGGCTAAAGATAGAGGCTAACCGGGCGCGACGCCCCGATTGATAGTGGGGGCTGCCTGAACAACGCAACGTGGAAACGTTACCGATAACGATTGCGCAAATAAAAACGGTCCTCAATGGCTAGCCCTGCCGGTTTCGGGGCTAAACTTCGACACTGCCGCTTGCCCAAGGGCTGCGACAGGCGCTTTTTTACTCTCTCTAAAATCCCACCCACCTGTTTTTTGCATGAGTATTTCTACTCACTTCAGCCCGGCTACTAAGCGCCCGCTCGTCATGGGCTTCTACCGCGGCAATGGGCCTGCCAGCGCGCCGGGCAGCGCCGGGGCCGGGGCACGCTTAACCGGGACGGCATTTTCAATTATCAAGGACTAGCGAGCGGTTATCAAAACGGATAACTCACTCTCTACTAACTGCTCACTGATAACTGACATGACTTCCCGCTTTGCCATTGGCCCCCGCGAAACGGCCAGCCTGAACACGGCTGGCCTGCGCGAACACTTTTTGATTGAGAATATCTTCACGCCCGGCGCTATCGAGCTGACCTACACCCACTACGACCGCATGATAGTGGGCGGGGCCATGCCCACCGCCGCGCCGCTGCCCCTACCCTGCCCCGACGGCCTGAAGGCCCGGTTCTTCCTGGAGCGCCGCGAGCTGGGCGCCCTCAACGTGGGCGGGCCGGGCACCATCGTAGTCGATGGCACCACGCACGAGCTGGGCCCGCAGGACTGCCTCTACATGGGCCGCGGCAGCCAGCAGGTCGAATTTCACAGCCCTGACGCGGCTAATCCGGCCAAGTTTTACCTGCTTTCGGCCCCGGCGCACAAGGAATATCCCACTGCCCGCCGCACCCAGGCCGAGGCCACGCCCGTGGAAATGGGCAGCCAGGAAACGGCCAACGCCCGCACCATCTACAAATACATTTTCAACGAGGGCCTACCCTCGTGCCAGCTCGTGATGGGCCTCACCCAGCTCACGCCCGGCTCGGTCTGGAACACGATGCCCAGCCACGTGCACGACCGGCGCATGGAGGCCTACCTCTACTTCAACCTGCCGCCGGGCCAGCGCGTGCTGCACCTGCTGGGCGAGCCCCAGGAGACGCGCCCGCTGTGGGTGAGCAACGAGCAGGCGATTCTCTCGCCGCCGTGGTCCATCCACACGGGTTGCGGCAGCGCGGCCTACGCCTTCATCTGGGGCATGGCCGGCGAGAACTTAGCATACACCGACATGGACGCGGTGGCCCTGGCCGACCTGCGCTAACAATTCACTTTTTCAATTTCCCACCCAACTGCTTCTGGCTGCTCTACTTATGAAAAAATATCTTCTCATGCTCTGGCTCGTGCTTTGCGGCAGCATCGGCCTGGCGTTTGCCCAAACCCGGACCGTTACCGGCACCGTCACGGGCTCAGACGGCGAAACCCTCCCCGGCGTGACGGTGGTGCTGAAGGGCACGACCGTGGGCGCCTCCACGGCGGCCGACGGCACGTTCTCGCTCGCCGTGCCGCAGGACAGCAAGTCGGCGGTGCTGCGTTTTAGTTTCATCGGCTACGTGAGCCAGGAGGTGGCCGTGGGCACCAAAACGACCATCAGCGTGAGCCTGGTGAGCGACACCCAAAGCCTCGACGACGTGGTGGTGATTGGCTACCAGGCCGTGCAGCGCAAAGACGTGACGGGCGCCGTATCATCGGTGAGCGCGCAGCAAATCAAGGACATCCCCGTCAACTCGGCGGCGGAGGCCCTGCAAGGTCGCCTGGCCGGCGTGCAGCTCAACACGTCTGACGGGCAGCCCGGCAACCAGGGCTTCCAGGTGCGGGTGCGCGGCGGCAACTCCATCACCCAGGACAACACCCCGCTGTATGTGGTAGACGGGGTGCAGGTAGAGAACGCGCTGGGCGTAATTGCCCCGCAGGACATTGCCTCGGTGGACGTGCTGAAGGATGCCTCGGCCACCGCCATCTACGGCGCGCGCGGCGCCAACGGCGTTATCATCATCACCACCAAGGGGGGTAAGGAAGGCCGCACTACGGTGACCTACAACGGCTTCGGCGGTATCCGTACGCTCAGCAAGAAGCTGACCGTGCTGGGCCCGGCCGACTACGTAAACTACCAGTACGAGCGCGCGGCCTCGATTGGCACGGCGGCGGGCGGTCTCACGACGTTTCAGAACTACTTCGGTACCCAGACCTACAATAGCGCCCGCCTCGACAGCGCCCGCAACGCGCCGTTTCAGGACTGGCAGAACCAGGTTTTTGGCCGCAACGCCAAGCAGTTTACCCACAACGTGACCCTGGCGGGCGGCAACAAGGGCACGACCTACGCCCTGAGCCTGACCGACAACAAGGAGGACGGCATTCAGGTAGGCTCCAGCTACGAGCGGATGCTGGTCAACTTCCGCTTTGATACCAAGGTGAGCGACCGTTTCAAGTTTGGCCTGAACACGCGCTTCAACAACCAGGAAGCGCTGGGCGCGGGCACCGGCGCCGCCAACGGCACCAGCTCGACCACCGGCCAGAGCGTGCCTACGGGCTCGACCACGACTTCGCGCCTGCGCAATACCATTCAGTACGTGCCGCTGATAGTGCCCGCCACCAGCCACAGCACCGCCCTGGACCCCAACGCGTTCGACGACGACTTCTACACCAATTCAAGCCTGGTGAACCCCATCCTGGCCATCAACAACGAGTACCGCTCGGACAAGCGCCGCACTATCAACATCGCGGCCAACGGGGCCCTGAACATTACCAAGGACCTGGTGCTGCGCTCGGTGGCGGGCTTCGACATCACGGATTTCAACACCAGCACCTTCAACGGGCGCTACTCGCCCACCATCCGGCAGCCCGGCGGCGGTTTTCAGAACCTGCCCTATGCCTCCATCACGACCAACACCCAGACCACGCTCAACAACTCGAACGTGCTCGATTACTCGTTTCGCAAGGAGAAAAACGTGCTGAACGTGCTGCTGGGCGAGGAGACGTACCAGCAGAAAACGACCTCGCAGTACATTCAAACCAACTTCCTACCCCTCGATATTACGGCCGAGCGGGCGCTGGCCAACATCAACCAGGGTGTGCTGCCGGCGGGCACGGTGGCCCAGCCCGTGACGCCCACCACGGGCATCCCGGTCAACTACACGCTGCTCTCGTACTTTGGCCGCGCCAGCTACTCGTATGATGATAAGTACCTGGCTACCGCCACGTTCCGCCGCGATGGCTCGTCGAAGTTCCTCAACTACAACGGCACCGACAACCAGCACCGCATTTTTCCGGCGGCCTCGGTGGCCTGGCGCATCTCGCGCGAGGGCTTCATGCAGGACATTAAGCCGATTTCGGACCTGAAACTGCGCCTGAGCTACGGCCAGGCCGGCAACAACCGCATCGGCGACTTCCTCACCTCGCAGCTCTTCCAGGCCGGCAACGCCTCGTACTACGTCAACGGCACGCAGGTGCTGGGCTCGTCGGCCACCAGCCTCGCCAACCCCAGCCTGAAGTGGGAAATCACGACCTCGCGCGACCTGGGCCTGGACCTGTCGCTGTTCAACAACCGGGTGCAGTTCACGGCTGATGCCTACTACAACACGACCAACGACCTGCTTATTAACCAGCCCATTCCGGCCATTTTGGGCTACACCACGCAGCAGCGCAACGTGGGCAGCACCTCGGGCCGCGGCCTGGAGTTTCAGCTGAGCGGCACGATTATTCAGACCGAGAAATTCACCTGGTCGGCCACGGCCAACGCCTCGCTCAACCGCTCGCGCATCGAAAACCTGGGCGGCCTGAACGAGATTCCGGGCATTTACTCGGGCTGGGCGGGCACGGCCTCGGGCATCCCCACCGACTACGTGGCCCGCGTGGGCCAGCCGGTGGGCCAGATGTATGGCTTCGTTACCGACGGCTTCTACACCACCAACGACTTTGAGAACTACAACGCCACCAGCAAGACCTGGACGCTGAAATCGGGGGTAGCGAATGACGCCAGCGTGGTGGGCGTGGCCCTGGCCCCCGGCGTGCTCAAGCTGAAGGACCTGAATGGCGACGGCACGGTGGATATCAACAGCGACCGCCAGGTAATTGGCAACGCGAACCCCAAAGTGACGGGCGGCCTCAACCAACAGTTTACCTACAAGAGCTTCGACGCCAGCATCTTCCTCAACTTCGTGTACGGCAACCAGGTCTACAACGCCAACAAGGTGGAATTCACCTCGGGCGTGTACCCGCTCACCAACCTGCTGGGCGATATGGCGGGCCGCTACCGCAACTACGACAACACCGGCACGCTGGTGACCGACAAGGCCGCCCTGGACGCGCTCAACCAGAACGCGACCATCTGGACGCCGACCCGCCAGCTGTTTCTGCACTCGTGGGCCATTGAAGACGGCTCGTTTATTCGCATCAATAACCTCACGCTGGGCTACTCGCTCAACAAGGCGCTCATCAACCGGGCCAAGCTCACGCAGCTGCGCTTCTACGTGACGGCCAACAACCTGTATACCTTCACCAAGTACTCGGGCTACGACCCGGAGGTGAGCACGCGCCGCGGCTCGCCCCTCACGCCGGGCGTCGACTACGCCGCCTACCCCCGCAGCCGGGCCTTCTTGTTCGGCGTCAACCTCTCGCTTTAATTCCCACCCGCTATGTCTTTGGTACTTATGAAATCTTCTCTTTTGGGCCGGGTGGCGGCCTCGGCGCTGGTGCTGGCCGGCACGGCCGGGCTGCTCTCGTCGTGCAAAAATTACCTCGATATTGAGCCCACGGCCCTCAACACCACCGATGCTACCTTCAGCACGGCGGCCGGGGCCACGTCGGCCGTCATTGGGGCCTACAACCTGCTGGAGGGCGACAACGCCTACGGCACGCGCCTGTCCATGTATTTCCCGCTCGACACCGACGAGCTGATTGGCTCGACGGGCATCATTGACGGGGGTAGGCGCAGCATTGCCCGCTACAAGGCTTTTTCGACCAACACCGAAATTACCAACCCCTGGATTCGCCTCTACCAGGGGGTAGAGCGCGCCAATATCTGCATCGCCAACATCCCGACTTCGCCCATCTACAACACCGGCGTGGCCGCCGACACGGCCACCCTGCACCGCCTCTACGGCGAGTCGCTGGCGCTGCGGGCGCAGTTTTACCTGGAACTGGTGCGCAACTGGGGCGACGTGCCGGCCCAGTTCTCGCCCACCGTGGCGGGCCAGGACGTGAACCTGCCCAACGCCGACCGCAACGCGACCCTCAAGCGGCTGGTCGATGACCTGGCCATTGCCGAGAAGCTCCTGCCCTGGCGCTCGGCCGCGGGCTACGGCAACCTGCGCTTTACCAAGGGCGCGGTGAAGGCCCTGCGCGCCCGCGTGGCGCTGCAGCGCGGCGGCTATGCCCTGCAAGGCACCGTGATGACCCGGCCCGCCGACTACCTGGACTACTACAAGATTGCCCGCCAGGAATGCCTCGACATTATGAGCCACCGCTCGGAGCACACGCTGAACGCGAGCTTTGCGGAAACCTTCCTCAGCATCAACCAGCTGCGCACCGAGGCCGCCAACGAGATTATCCTGGCCGTGGGCATGGGCGGCTCCAGCAGCACCAACGATAGCAAGCTGGGCTACTACAACGGGCCGCGCCTGAGCACCTCGGGCACCTACGGTACCACGCAGGGCGCCGTGAACGCCGCCCCGCCGTACTTCTACGCCTTCGACTCGACCGATACGCGCCGCGACGTCACGATTTCGCTCTACGTAATCGGCACCAGCAACCTGCAGGCCGGCGCCACCTTCGCCACCATCACCGACGGTAAGTTTCGGCGCGACTGGCGCACGCCGGCCCTGCCCGGCACCAGCAACTACCTGGGCTACAGCTGGCCGCTCATCCGCTTCGCGGACGTGGAGCTGATGTTTGCCGAAACTGAGAACGAGCTCAACGGCCCCACCGCCGACGCGCAAAAAGCGCTGCTGGAGGTGCGCACCCGCGGCTTTGGCGGCAGCGCGGCGCGCGCCACCGCCGGCCTCACGCTCACCAGCAAAGACGCTTTCTTCACCGCCCTGGTCAATGAGCGCTACCTGGAATTTGGCAGTGAAGGCATCCGCAAGTATGACCTGCTGCGCTGGAACCTGCTGGCCACCAAGCTCGCCGACGTGAAGGCCAAAATCGCGGCCATTCAGCAGGGCACCGTGGCCTACAGCACCGGCGCTACCTCCGTTAAGGTGCCCCAAACGCTCTATTACAAGGTGGTAAATGGGGTGCTGCAATTTCAGCGCTCCTTCTATAAAGCGGCCCCCGCCGCGGCCCCCACCGGCACTACCAGCATGGCCTGGGCCTCGGTTATTAACCCAACGTACGTGGCCAACACCCTGCCCGCCGGCGCTACCTACACCGCCAGCGGCACCACGGCGGCCAGCACCGGCACTGGCCTGGCCGCCGAATACGTGACGGGCCAGGGTAAGGAATTGCTACCCATCCCGCAATCAACTATCGACACCGACCCCGCCCTCAAGCAGAACGCGGGCTACTAAGGGCAATGAATAAGGAGCAATGAGCAAGGAGCAAGTATTGGCTATTCGCTGGTCACTGCTCCCTGTTCATTACTCACTGCTCATTGTTCACTGTTCATTACTTACTATGCCTATTCTATCCGAAAAGCTGGTGCGCGGCGGGACGGCCGCGCCCACCGTGGCCCTACCCCCCTCCGCGCTGCTCGACCTGCCCGAGAAGGTGCTCCAGTTTGGCACCGGCGTGCTGCTGCGCGGCCTGCCCGACTTCCTCATCGACCAGGCCAACCGCCAGGGCATTTTCAATGGCCGGGTGGTGGTAGTGAAAAGCACCGATGGCGGCGACGCCACCGCCTTTGCCCGCCAAGATGGCCTGTATACGGTGTGCGTGCGCGGCGTGGAAGACGGCCAGGTTATTAGCCAGAACGTGGTGTGCGCCAGCATTAGCCGGGTACTGTCGGCCCGCAGCCAGTGGGCCGAGGTGCTGACATTTGCTACCCATCCCGAGCTGCGCGTAGTGCTCTCCAACACGACGGAGGTAGGCATTGTGCTCGACGCGGGCGACGACGTGCGCGCCGCGCCGCCGCGCTCGTTTCCAGGCAAGCTGCTGGCCGTGCTGCTGGCCCGCTACGAGGCTTTTGCCGGCGCGGCCGACAAGGGCCTGGTCATCGTGCCCACCGAGCTTATCCCCGAGAACGGCACCAAGCTGCGCGACATCCTGCGCACGCTGGCCGAAAACCAGGTGCCCGACCCCGGCTTCCTGCACTGGCTCGAAACGGCCAATACCATCTGCAACTCGCTGGTAGACCGCATTGTGCCGGGTGCCCCCGCGCCCGCCGCCGCCGCCGAGCTGGCCCAAGAGCTGGGCTACGACGACGAGCTGCTGACCATGTCGGAAGTGTACCGGCTGTGGGCGATTGAGGGAGGAGAGCGCGTGCGGGAAGTGCTGAGCTTTGAGCAGGCCGACGCGGGCATTATCGTGCAGCCCGACATCAACCAGTTTCGGGAGCTGAAGCTGCGCCTGCTCAACGGCACGCACTCGCTGGCCTGCGGGCTGGCCGTGCTGGGGGGGGTAGGCACCGTGCGCGAGGCGATGGAGGACGACCACCTGCTCACCTACATCCGCCACCTGATGCTGGCCGACCTGCTACCCGGCATTCCCTACCCCCTCGATGAGAAGGTGGGCCAGCGCTTCGGCATGCAAGTGCTCGACCGCTTCCGCAACCCCGCCGTGGAGCACCGCTGGCTGGCCATCACCCTCAACTACTCGGCCAAGCTGCGCATGCGCGTGGTGCCCGACCTGCTGCACTACTACGGGCGCTTCGGGGCCGTGCCGCAATACGTGGCGCTGGGCTTCGCAGCCTACCTGTTGTTTATGCGCGGCGTGCGGCAGGAAGGCCATAAGTGGTACGGCGCGGTGCAGGGCCAGGAGTATCTGATTCAGGATGAGCAGGCAGGCTACTTTGCCGACCTGTGGGCGCACCAGTCGGCCGGTAGCCTGGTCCAGCTTGTACTCAGCAACCACACCCTGTGGGATGCCGACCTCACGGCCCTACCTGGCTTTGCGGAGGCCGTAACGCGCTACCTGGGGCAGCTGCAGCTCGAAGGAGTAGCCGCTACCTTAGCCGCCATGTTGAATAAAAACCAGCGCGCGGCGGTTTAATACTACGTTTAATCAGTATTGCCTCCGCGTTTGGCACTCATTCCTATGAAGCACTTAGTTGCCAAAATTCACCCCGCCGATAACGTGCTCGTCGCCCTCACCGACCTGCCCATCGGCACGCCCGTGACCTGGGACGGGGTGACCGTGACGACCACCGAAAAGATACCCGCCAAGCACAAGCTGGCCCTGCAAGCCTTGCAGCCCGGCGACGAAGTGACGATGTACGGCGTGCTGGTGGGCAAAATGGCCGCGCCCGTGGGCCAGGGCGGCTTGCTTACCACCGCCAACATCAAGCACGCCACCGACGCGTACCAGGAAGGCCAGCACCCGCACGGCTGGGCCCAGCCCGACGTGAGCCAGTTTGCGGGCCGCACGTTCATGGGCTTTCACCGGCCCGACGGGCGGGTCGGCACGGCTAATTACTGGCTGGTTATCCCGCTGGTTTTCTGCGAGAACCGCAACATTCAAGTGCTCGAAGAAGCCCTGGTGAACGACCTCGGCTACGCCCGCCGCAAGAGCTACCAGCCCCAAACTCAGGCCCTGCTGGAGCTGATGCAGGCCGGCAAGTCGGTGGAGGAAATCTTGGCCACCGACCTGCACTCGGCTGAGGTGAGCCACCAGAAAGTGAAGCCGTTTCCGAACGTGGACGGCATCCGGTTTTTGAGCCACGAGGGCGGCTGCGGCGGCATCCGGCAGGATGCGCAGAGCCTGTGCGGCCTGCTGGCCGGCTACATCACGCACCCCAACGTGGCCGGCGCCACGGTGCTTAGCCTGGGCTGTCAGAACGCGCAGGTGAGCATGTTGCAGGATGAGATTAATAAGCGCGACCCGCACTTCAGCAAGCCGCTGTTTGTGCTGGAGCAGCAGAAAATCGGCACCGAGGAAGCCCTCGTGAGCACGGCCCTGCGCCAGACGTTTGCCGGCCTCATGCAGGCCAACCAGCAGCAGCGCCAGCCCGCGCCGCTCAGCAAGCTCACCATCGGCCTCGAATGCGGGGGTAGCGATGGCTTTTCGGGCATTTCGGCCAACCCGGCCGTGGGCCACGTGTCGGACTTGCTGGTGGCGCTCGGCGGCTCGGTCATTCTGGCCGAATTTCCGGAGCTGTGCGGCGTGGAGCAGGAAATCGTGAACCGCTCGGTGGACCACGAAACCGCTCAGCGCTTCACCTCCCTCATGAAAGCCTACGGCGACAGCGCGGTGGCCGTGGGCTCGGGCTTCGACATGAATCCCTCGCCCGGCAACATCCGCGACGGCCTGATTACCGACGCCATGAAATCGGCGGGCGCGGCCCGTAAGGGCGGCTCGTCGCCGGTAGTGGCCGTGCTCGATTACCCTGAACTCGTCACGAAGCCCGGCCTCAACCTACTCTGCACCCCCGGCAACGACGTGGAAAGCACCACCGCCGAAGTGGGCTCGGGCGCCAACGTGGTGCTCTTCACCACCGGCCTGGGCACGCCCACCGGCAACCCCATCGCGCCGGTCGTCAAAATCAGCTCTAACACCAAGCTAGCCCAGCGCATGCCCGACATCATCGACCTGAACACCGGCACCGTCATCGATGGCGAAGAAACCATCGAGCAGGCCGGCGAGCGCATCCTGGACTACGTTATTCAAGTTGCCAGCGGCCTGGAAGTGAGCGCCGTACGCCACGGCCAGACTGATTTTATCCCGTGGAAACGCGGGGTATCACTGTAAGTTAAAACGCGTAAAAGAACGTCATGCTGAGCT
>CAZZWL010000002.1:14428-15998 GCA_964657755.1 uncultured Rhodanobacter sp. | reverse complement strand
TACCGCTTCGTTGAACGACCCGCGACCGGCGCAGTAGAGATGCTTCGGCAAGCTCAGCATGACGTTCTTTTTGCTCACTGTTAATTGCTACTCGAACAATGACTCCTTTTCTCTCCGACGACTTCCTGCTGCAATCGGCCACGGCGCGCCAGCTCTATCATTTTCACGCCGCGCCGCAGCCCATTATTGACTACCACTGCCACCTGCCGCCCGACCAGATTGCCCAGAACCGGCAGTTCGAGAACATCACCCAAATCTGGCTCTACGGCGACCACTACAAGTGGCGGGCCATGCGGGCCAACGGGGTGAACGAGCGCTTCGTGACTGGCGACGCCTCCGACTGGGAGAAGTTTGAGCAATGGGCCGCCACGGTGCCCTACACCGTGCGCAACCCCCTCTACCACTGGACGCACCTGGAGCTGCGCCGCTACTTCGGCATCACCGAATTGCTGAACAAGGAGAGCGCCCGCCGCATCTACGACCAGTGCAACGCCTTGCTGCAAACGCCCGAGTACGCGGTGCAGGGCCTGCTGCGCAAGATGAACGTGGTGACCGTGTGCACCACCGACGACCCGGCCGACTCGCTGGAACACCACCAGGCGCTGGCGGCCACCGACTTCGGCACGCGCATGCTGCCCACCTTCCGCCCCGACAAGGCCATGACGCCCGAGGCCGCCGACTACAACCAGTACCTCGACCGCCTGGGCGCCGCGGCGGGGGTAGGGATTCAAACCTACGCCAACTTGCAGGCGGCGCTGCGCCAGCGCCACGACTTCTTTGCCGCGCAAGGGGGTAGGCTTTCCGACCACGGCCTGGAGCAGCTCTACGCTGCCGACTATACCGAGGCCGAGGTAACGGCCATCTTCGCCAAGGCCCGCGCCGGGCAGGCGCTGAGCACGCCCGAAGTGGAGCAGTTTAAGTCGGCCATGCTCATTTTTCTGGCCGAGCTGGACTGGGAGAAGGGCTGGACGCAGCAGTTTCACTTGGGCGCGCTGCGCAACAACAACACCCGCGCCCTGCGCCAGCTCGGCCCCGACACGGGCTGGGACTCGATTGGCGATTTTGACCAGGGTAGGGCGCTCTCGCGCTTCCTCGACCGGCTCGACAACCAGGACAAGCTGGCCAAAACGATTCTCTACAACCTCAACCCGGCCGATAACGACCTGTTTGCCACTATGATTGGCAACTTTCAGGACGGCTCGGTGGCCGGCAAGATGCAGTTTGGCTCGGGCTGGTGGTTTCTGGACCAGAAAGATGGCATGGAAAAGCAGCTCAACGCGCTCAGCAACATGGGCTTGCTGAGCCGCTTCGTGGGCATGCTCACCGACTCGCGCAGCTTCCTGTCGTTTCCGCGCCACGAGTACTTCCGGCGCATCTTGTGCAACCTGCTGGGCCGCGACGTGGAAAACGGCGAGCTGCCCGCCGAGGAATTGCCCTGGCTGGGCGAGCTGGTCGAAAAAATCAGCTACGGCAACGCCCGCGCCTACTTCGGCTTCGAGCCGGCCGCCGCGCCGGTGAGTAAGGGCGAGTTGGTGGCTAACTGAGTGTAGCGCGGACTTTGTAGTCCGCG
>CAZZWL010000002.1:0-14418 GCA_964657755.1 uncultured Rhodanobacter sp. | reverse complement strand
CCGCGCTACAGGTATCGGCATCGTTTGCGTTAAAAAAGTCGAAAAGAGCCCCGCTCGGCACCCGCTTACCGGCCTACCTTTCCCATCTCATTCCCTCTGGCCTACGCCCCTACCCCCTCAACCGGGGCCGGGCGCTAGCTGATTTCCCCTTCCTGATGAAGCAAGTCGTCACCTTCGGCGAAGTAATGATGCGGCTCTCGCCGCCGCTGAACTACCGGCTGCCGCAGACCGCTACCCTCGAAATAACCTACGGCGGCGGCGACGCCAACGTAGCCGCCGCCCTCGCCCAAATGGGCGTGCCCGCCGCCCACGTGTCGGCCTTTCCGGCCAATGAGCTGGGCTACGCCGCCGCCAACCACCTGCGCCGCTACGGCGTCGATACGAGTCACTGCCTGTTTACCGAAGGCCACCGGCTGGGGCTGTACTTTCTGGAAGTGGGCGCCTCGCTGCGGCCCAGCCGCATCGTGTACGACCGCGCCGAGTCGGCCTTCGCCCACCTCGACCCGGCCGCTTTTAACTGGGACGAGATTCTACAAAATGCCGGCTGGCTGCACTGGACGGGTATTACGCCCGCCATTTCGGCCGCCGCCGCCCAGGCCACGGCCGATGCCATTGCGGCGGCGCGCCGGCTGGGCCTCACCGTTTCGGCCGACGTGAACTACCGCCGCAACCTATGGCAGTATGGCCAGCGGGCGCAGGACGTGATGCCCGACCTCGTGGCGGGCTGCGATATCGTGGTGTGCACCGAGGGCGACGCCGACGACCTGTTTGGCATTAAGGCCGACGCTAATTCAGACAACGGTTTTATCTCCATGTGCGAGCAATTGACCCAGCGTTTCCCCCACATCAAGCGCGTGATTGCGACCCGCCGCCAAACGCAGAGCGCCTCGCACGAGCGCATTTGCGGGCTGCTGTGGGACCAGGGCGAGTTTTTCGAGACGCCCTTCTATGACATTTCGCCGGTGGTGGACCGCATCGGCGGGGGCGACTCGTTCATCTCGGGCTTCATCTACGGCTCCAACACCTACGAGAGCCGCGCCGACGCGCTCTCGTTCGCCACCATCGCCTCGGCCCTCAAGCACACCATTCACGGCGACATCAACCTGGTGACGCCCGCCGAAGTCGAGCACCTCATGCAGGGCAACCTGACGGGGCGCCTGCTGCGGTAATTTTTCCTGTTTGTCATTGCGAGCCTGCGAAGCAATCGCACCCGCACGACGCCCGCACGACTCGTTCTGATGCGATTGCTTCGCAGGCTCGCAATGACAGACGAGGCGTATTAATTGACCCATCCCAATGCCCCGCCTTTCCTCTTTTGAAGTTATTGCCCGCACGCTGCAAGCGCCGTTGGTGCCGGTTTTTTACCACGCCGACGCGGCCTATGCGCAGTCCATCGTGCGGGCCTGCTACGCCGGGGGCATCCGGGTATTTGAGTTTACCAACCGCGGGGCCAACGCGTTCGAGGTATTTCAGGAGCTGGCCAAGCTGACCGCCACCGACTGCCCCGACCTGGTGCTGGGCATCGGCACTATCTACAACGCGGCTGATGCCGAGCGCTTCATTGCGGCCGGGGCGGCCTTCGTGGTGCAGCCCGTGACCACGGCCGACGTGGCCGCCACCTGCCAGCGCCACGACGTGGCCTGGCTGCCCGGCGCCCTCACGCCCGGCGAGATATTCGCCGCCACCCAGCTCGGGGCGCAAATCGTCAAGATATTCCCCGGCAACTTGGTGGGGCCCGATTATATTAAGTCCCTGCGCGGGCCCATGCCCACCACCAAGCTCATGGTGACGGGTGGCGTCGAGCCCACCGAAGCCAGTCTAACCGAGTGGTTCGGCGCAGGCGTAAACGTGGTGGGCATTGGTTCGCAGCTTTTTAAGGGGGTAGGCGACCCGGCCGCCATCACGGCCCGCGTAGCCCCGCTGATGACGTTTTTACAGGCGCGCACCCTACCCTCTATGAATCCCACCCTTCGCCCTTCGCCGCCGGGCACCGATACGTCGGTTGTTGGCCGGTACCGCTGGACTATCTGTTCGCTGGTATTTTTTGCCACGACCATCAACTACCTCGACCGGGCGGTTATCTCGCTGCTAAAGCCTTATTTGGAAAAGGCATTCGGCTGGAATTCGGGCGATTATGCCAATATTGAAATCGCTTTCAAGCTGGCTTACGCGGTGGGCATGGTGGGCGTGGGCCGTATTATCGACAAGCTGGGCACTAAAATCGGCTATGCCCTCTCGACCACGCTGTGGAGCATCGCCGCGATGGGCCACGCGCTGGTGAGCAGCACGCTGGGCTTCGGGGTAGCGCGCGGCTTTCTGGGTCTCACGGAGGCCGGCAACTTTCCGGCCGCCATCAAGACGACTGCTGAGTGGTTTCCGCAGCGCGAGCGGGCGCTGGCCACGGGCATTTTCAACTCGGGCTCCAACGTGGGCGCCATCGTGGCCCCGCTCACGGTGCCGTGGATGGCTGAGCACTGGGGCTGGCAGTCGGCGTTTCTCGTGACGGGCGCGCTGGGCTTTATCTGGCTGGTACTGTGGATGAACATCTACCAAACCCCGGCCGAGAGCAAGCGCCTGAGCAAGTCCGAGTTTGACTACATCAACGCCGACATTCCGGTGGGCCTGCCCGCCGAGGGGGTAGTGGAAGAAAAGCCCAAGGTGGGCTGGCTGCCGCTGCTGGGTTTTCGCCAAACCTGGGCCTTCGTCATTGGCAAGTTCATTACGGACCCCATCTGGTGGTTTTACCTCTTCTGGCTGCCTGACTTTCTGAGCAAGCAATATCACCTCACGGGCACGGCCATTGCCCTGCCGGTAGCGGCGGTTTACATCTTATCGAGCGTGGGCAGCGTGGGCGGCGGCTACCTGCCGCTGGGCTTTATCAGGCGCGGGATGCCCGCCTTCCAGGCCCGCAAAACGGCCATGCTGCTGATTGCGTTTTGCGTCTTCCCGATTGTGTTTGCGCAGTGGCTGGGAGGCATGAATATGTGGCTGGCCGTGCTGGTAATTGGCATTGCGGCGGCGGCCCACCAGGCGTGGAGCGCCAACATCTTCACTACCGTGTCGGACATGTTTCCGAAGCGGGCGGTGGCTTCGGTCACGGGCATCGGCGGCATGGCCGGCGGGCTGGGCGGCATTGCGCTCACGGCGCTGGTGCAGAAGCGCATGTTTGTGCACTACGAGGCTATTGGCCAGCTCAGCAAGGCGTATTACATCATGTTCTTCATTTGCGGGGCGGCCTATTTGCTGGCCTGGGTGCTGATGTTTACGCTGGTACCGCGCATGGAGCCGATTAAGCTCGACGAGAGCGATACTCTTCCCACTGCTTCCTAAGCCGTTATTTTCCATGAAACGTTCGCTCACGGCGCTAGCCCTACTGGCCCTACCCCTCCTAACGCTGGCGCAGGCGGCGCCCAAAGCTCGCCGCCCGAATACTGCCCTGCTGCCCGCCCAGATTAATCCGGCTCAGCGCAATGCCGAGGCTGTGAAAGAAGTGGAGCAGCTGGAGCGCCAGCGCTTCGCGGCCCAGGTGAGCAAGGATTACGCGTTTCTGGAACGCGCCTTTGCCGATGACTTGGTGTATACGCACTCCAACGGCAAGCAAAACGACAAGACGGAGTATTTGCAGAGCATTCGCGACGGCAAGAGCGTGTATGATAAAATCGACGTGGAGAATATGAACGTGCGCGCTTACCACGGCGGCACCGTGGCCGTGGTGAATGGGCAAATCACTATTTACCAGCCCAATAAACCCGACGGCACGCCCAACGTGGCGCACATCAAGTACGTGACCACCCAACTTAAAGACCCCCAAAAAGGCTGGCAGGTGGTGCTGTGGCAGTCGCAGAAGCAGCCGGAAGCCGCAGCGAAGCCGTAGTGACCGCTTGCGTAAAAAAGTAAAAAGGAAGCACGTCATGCTTCGACTGCGCTGCGCATGACGTGCTTCTTCCAAACCGGCTATTTATGATTTCTCCCCCTACCCCCCTCCCTTCGCACGACGAGCTGGCTACCCCCGTCGGCACTACCCTCGAGCGCTACATCATGCGCAAGCAGGCCGAGTTTCCGTTTGCCACGGGCGAGCTGAGCCAGCTGCTGCGCGATATTGCCCTGGCCAGCAAGATTATGGTGCGTGAGGTGAGCCGCGCCGGCCTCAGCGGCCTCTCCGATGTGGTGGCGCCCGAGGGCCAGGCCACGCCGCCCCGCCACCGCCTGGGTGAGGAAGCCCACGTGCGCTTCGTGCGGGCCCTCACCAACGGCCGCGAGTGCTGCGCCATCCTGAGCGAGGCCAGCGCCGACCTCATCGATACCGGCAACCACGACGGGCGCTACGTGGTGGCCCTCAACCCGATGAATGGCTCGGTGAGCCTGGATTCTAACGTGAGCACGGGCACCATTTTCAGCATCTACCGGCGCGTGAGCCGCTACGGCGGGCCGGCGCGGGTCGAGGATTTTTTGCAGGGCGGGCGGGCGCAGGTGGCGGCGGGCTACATCCTCTACGGCTCCAGCGTGATGCTGGTGTACACGACCGGCCACGGCGTGGCGGGCTTCACCTACGAGCCGAGCCTGGGCGAATTCTTCCTCTCGCACCCCAAGCTGACGATTCCGGCCACGGGCGAGGTGTTTTCGTGCAACGAGGGCAATTGGTTTGACTTTCCGGAGTTCGCCCGCACCTTCCTCACCACCTGCAAGGAGCGCCGCATGGCCGCTCGCTACGTGGGCTCGCTGGCTGCCGACTACCACCGCAACCTGTTTACGGGCGGCATCTACCTCTACCCCCCCACCGGGCAGTGGCCCAGCGGCAAGCTGCGCCTGCTTTACGAGTGCTACCCCATCGCCTTCGTTACCGAACAAGCTGGGGGCGTGGCCGTTACGGGAGCCACCGAGGTGCTCGACGTGCCCCCTACCCCCGACCTGCACCAGCGGGTACCGCTGTTTGTGGGCTCGGCCGGGCTGGTGCGCGAGCTGCAAGCGGTGGCCGCGCAGTAGCGCGAACTTTCCAGTTCGTGCGCGAGCGTCAGCGAGCAGCTTGCACATGGCCCGGCCCCGCCTGCTCGCTGCGCTCACGCACGAACTGGAAAGTTCGCGCTACTGCGCTACTGGCCAACCATTGGCTTCGATGCCGGTTTCTGCTACTGTTCTTTCACCGACGCGCCCGGCCATGCCCGGCGCTCCCTTTCTCCATGCCTAAAATCATCGCGCCCGAGGTTGAGTTCAGCAAGCTGCTAGCCGACCTCAAACAGGCTGCCCCCGAAATATTTACCGCCGACGGCGGCTACCTCAACCTGCTCGAAGGCCGCTGGCAGGAGCCGGGCCAGCCCAAGCCCTTTCACTCGCCCATCGACGGCTCCGACATTGGCTCGCTGCCCATGCTGCAGCACGACCAAGCGCTGCGGGCCGTGCGCGCCGCCAAGGCCGAGGCCGCGGCCTGGGCCGCCACCGACCTCGACGAACGCAAGCGCCGCGTGCAGGACTGCCTCGACCAGCTGCGCCCGCACATTGACCTGGTGAGCAAGCTCTTGATGTGGGAAATTGGCAAAACATACAAGCTGGGCTTCAACGATATCGACCGCGCCGTGGAGGGCGTGCAGTGGTACGTGGACAATATCGAGGGCATGCTCGGCGACCGCAAGCCGCTGGGCCTGGTCAGCAACATTGCTTCCTGGAATTACCCGATGTCGGTGCTGATGCACGCGGTACTGGTGCAGATACTGTGTGGCAACTCGGTGATTGCTAAGGCCCCCACCGACGGCGGCTTTATCTCACTGAGCCTCACCTTCGCCATCGCGCGCCGCACCGGCCTGCCCGTGACGCTGGTGAGCGGCCCCGGCGGCGAGCTGAGCGACGTGCTGGTGAAGGACCCCGCCGTAGATTGCCTCAGCTTCGTGGGGGGCCGCTACAACGGCCGCAACATTGCCGACGCGCTGGCTGCCCAGGACAAGCGCTACATGCTCGAAATGGAGGGCGTGAACACCTACGGCATCTGGAACTACTCGCAGTGGGACACCCTGGCCGACCAGCTCACCAAGGGCTACGACTACGGCAAGCAGCGCTGCACGGCCTACGTGCGCTGGGTGGTGGAGCGCCGGCTATTCCCCGAGTTTCTGGAAACTTACACCAAAGCCATCGGCAGCCTCAAAATCGGCAACCCTACCCTCGTGGACAAGGCTGGTGATAAGCTGCCCGACCTGGCTTTCGGGCCCGTCATCAACGCCCGCCAGGCCGAGGACCTTGACCGGCTCTACGCCGACGGGCTCAAGACCGGGGCCATCCCGTTCTACGAAGGCAAGCTCGATGACAGCCTCTTCCTGCCCGGCCAGGACCGCTCAGCCTACCGCGCCCCGCGCGCCTTGGTGGGCCTACCCCGCCAGGCCGAGCTGTACTTCAAGGAGCCCTTCGGCCCCATCGATTCAGTAGTGCTCGTGGACCGCGTGGAGGAGCTAGTGGGCGAGATGAACATCTCGAACGGCGCGCTGGTGACAGCCCTCGGCTCGGACGATGAAAAGTGGGCCACCCGCACCAGCAAGGAGTTGCGTGCCTTCAAGGTGGGCATCAATAAACTGCGCAGCCGCGGCGACCGCGAAGAAGTATTCGGCGGCCTGGGCGAGAGCTGGAAGGGCGCTTTTGTGGGCGGCAAGCTGTTGGTAGAGGCTGTGACGCAGGGCAGCCCCGCGCAGCCCGTGCTCGGCAACTACCCCGATGCCGTGCTACTGCCGGAGAAGGCGTAGGTACTTCGTTCTAAAACGTATCGGGGCCGTTTTCCAGCTGGAAAACGGCCCCGATACGTTTTAAAGATTCTGCACAGACTCATTTCAGCCTTCGCTATTTATGACTTACGAACTGCCAGAACACTTAATCCCAATTTTTGAACAGCACTTTGAAGCGGGCACAACATTGTCCAAAACTGTTTCAATAATCGATAATGACACTGATTCAGTCCATCAAAAGCCAGGCTTCTGGGCGCGTCGCAAAGCCAGTAAGGCTATCACTCATTTGCAAGCATGCTTGGACTTGCTACCCAATCATTGGCAAACCCATTGGTTTTTAGGCAAGACGTATCAAGGCCTCGGGCAGTATCCAGCAGCTCTGGCCAGCTTTCAGCAGGCGGCTGCTATCCAACCTCATCACCCTGATGTGCTAAGGGAAGCATCCATTGCGGCAATGGACGCAAACAGGGCTGATTTAGGGGTCTATTATTCTGCCTTGGCATTGCAGGAATCTCCAGAAGACCCCGGTTTACTAGGTAATCACAGCATAAATCTATTAGTAAATGAGAAGGACGCAGAAGCACTACAATGCATAGAAAAAGCCATTACTTTAATGCCTGGGGACCATATTAACCAACATGCTCACGAGTTAATTAAGAGTGTGCTACAAGGGACGAAAAAGCGGCCAACTTGCCAAGAAATTGTGGGACGTTAAGTAGTGAGTGACCCAGCTATGAAGACTTGTTTAGTTGCTCTACTACTAATATTCAGTGTCCTGCGCGCCCACGCCCAGGCCCCTACCCCCGTCCTCGACTGGAAAGCCCCTGCCACGCTGCCCACCTACCTGCTCCAGCAGGTGCACCAGCAGTACGCGCCGCGCCGGGCCGCGCTCGATGCCGCGCTGACCTCGGCGGCGGGCACGGCCGCCTACCGCGACTCGGCGCGGGCGCGGTTTAGAAGGGTGCTGGGGCCGCTGCCGGCGCGCACGCCGCTGCGGGCGCGGGTAGTGGGCAGGGTGGCCCAGGCGGGCTTTCGGATTGAGAAGCTTATCTACGAAAGCCAGCCGCACCACCACGTCACGGCTAATTTGTACCTGCCGGGGGGGGTAGGGAAAAAGCCGGCCGCGCTGCTGTTTTGTGGGCACGAGAACGCGAGCAAGGCTACCCCCTCGTATCAGCTCACGGCGCGGCTGCTGGCCCGCAACGGCTTCGTGGTGCTGGTGATTGACCCGGTTTCGCAAGGCGAAAGAATGCAGCTGACCGACGCCAGCGGCAAAAGCCTGGCGCGCGGCGGCACCACCGAGCACACGTTATTAAATGCCGAAGCCAGCCTACTGGGCCGCACCCTGCCCGCCGAGGAGCTGTGGGACAACGTGCGCGGCCTCGACTACCTGCTGACCCGGCCCGAGGTGGATGCCGCCCGCGTGGGCTGCCTCGGCAACTCGGGCGGGGCCACGCAAACCGCTTATTTCATGGGCTACGACGAGCGGGTGAAGGTGGCGGCGCTGTGCAGCTACGTGGCCGCCGGCGAGCGTAACCTCACCCTCACCGGCCCGGCCGATGGCTGCGTAATGCTGCCCGGCGCCGGCGCGGCCGGCCTAGACGTGGCCGACTGGCCGATTATGTTCGCGCCCAAGCCGCTGCTGCTGCTCACCGGCCGCTACGACTTCGTGGACCAGACCGATATGGAGGCCGCCTTTGCCGACGTGCATCGGGCCTATGGCGCGCTGGGCCAGCCCGCGCAGGCGGCCATTTTTACGTATGACGACGGCCACGGCATCTCAGCGCCCAAGCGGGCGGCGGCGGTGGCCTGGTTTCGGCGGTGGCTGAGAATGGGCGGCCCGGCCGTACCCGAAGATGCCGCGCCCGCCCTGCCCGAAGCCATGCTGCGTTGCACGGCCACCGGGCAGGTCAACACGAGTTTCAAAGATGAGCAAACGCTGGCCGACCTGCACCGCGCCGAAGCCCAGGCGCTGGCCGTCCGGCGCGGCCAGCCTAGCGGCGAGGCGCTAGTTGCACTGGTTCGCCAGCAGCTGGGTAGTTTCCCACCTACCCCCAGCGTGGCCATCGAAGTCCGCGACACGCTGCGCCGGCCTGGCGGCCTAGTCTGGCAAAGCCTGATTTTGCGGCGGGCCGGCGAGCCGCCGCTGCCGGCGCGGCTCTTGCTGCCGGCAGGCCCTACCCCCCCGGCGCGCCTCGTGGTGTGGCTACCCGACCAAGGCATGGCGACGGTGCTGCGCGACAGCGCCGCCCGCCTGACCGCCTACCAACGCCAGGGCGCGGCCGTGCTGCTGGCCGACCTGCGCGGCCTGGGCGAAACCACCGACCCGGCCGCCTTCAACGACCCCAAATTTTACAACCAGGAGTACCGCGACGCTCTGCTGGCGCTGCACCTGGGCCGGCCGCTGCTGGCGCAGCGCGTCGTGGATGTCAGCACGTTGCTGGCCTTTATCCGCAACGAGAGCCGGTTGTGGCAGCTGCCCCTTTTGCTGCGGGCCGATGGGCGCGCGGCGCTGGTGGCCCTGCACGCGGCCGTGCTGAGCCCGCGCGTAGTAAAGAAACCAACTACCAGCGCGAACGACGGCGACGGCTCGTCCCCCAGTACGCCGCGCGCTTCCCAACCTCAAATTGACCAGGTGCAGGCCAGCGGCGGACCCGTCTCCTGGCTTTATTACCTGGAAGACCCGACGGTGAAGGACGCCTATTCGGAGCTGCTACCGGGCGTGCTGCGCTCCTACGACGTGCCCGACCTGCGCCGGGTCCTGGGTAGCCGATTAGTAGCTAATTGAAAAAGTGGCTCAAAAACGTGCTGAATAAATCATTTTACTATCCCAATGAACTTTTTTAAAAAAAGTTTCATCCGTAAAATCCGCGCGCGCAAAACATTTCGTAGGTGGGGTAAGAGTGGGACAATACGACGTTAGTATTCTCCTCTCTGCCTTCTCAATACCAACAACTCAAAACTCACTACCATTTCACCCTCCCCTTTTGGTTATGAAAACTATCCTTACTACCAGCTTTCTCTTTCTTGCCATCCTGCTGACTGCCCCTACCCGCGCCTTTGCGCAAGACGTAGAGCGCCCCACCCCCAGCCTGCGCCTGGCCGGCGGCGACTTGGGCGCCCACCCATTAGTACGCTACCTGGCTGCCACGCTGCAACTCTCGCAGGAGCAGACCGAAACCGTGCAGCAGACCCTGCGCACCCGGCCCCTGGAGGTGCATACCCCCGAGCAAGTGAGCCAGCGCCTGCAAGCCGTGCTTACCCTGGACCAGTACGACAAGCTATTGCAACTGCAAACCGACGTCGATACCTACAAAAGTCTGCGTTGCCTGGCCGTGCGCTAGACCCTTCGCCGTACGGTGCAGCAGCTGATAGATTAGTGAGTTTTGAGCAAAAGAAAATTATTTTCGAGATAGGACTTACCAATGAGTAATTTGGATTGCTGAAAATCAAAAGTCGGTTGTACCTTTGAATCAGTCAAACGCAGCAGCGGTCTAATGACGGCGGCTGCGTTTCCGTTTACTACCCCATCCTATTCTTCCTGTGCTCATGAAATCATTGCTTACCCCTGCTATTTGCCTGTTAGCCATCAGCCTGTATTCCAAACCAGTAGCCGCGCAAAATATCGATATCGAACGCGCTACCCCCAGCCTTGGCATCATTGCCGGCAGTGGCATTAGTGCCAGCCCGCTGGTGCGCTACTTGGCCGCTACGCTTCAGCTTTCGCAGGAGCAGACGGTAGCCGTGCAAGAAGCCGTGCAAAAGCACCAGCGCCTGGCGCGCACGCCGGCCATGCTCACCGAATGTTTGCAGAAAGTGCTGCCCACCCAGGAATTTGGCCGCTACCTGGCGCTGCAAGACGATGCGGCCGCATCGAAGAATCTGCGTTCCCTGGCAACTTACTAGCTGCCCCTACCCCCGCTCCCGCCGCCGAAAGCGTAAGCGTAGTTCACCGGCGGGCCGCAGTGTGATGAGAGGGTTCATGCCCGGCACCGGCGCGTCGGCGGGCTCCACCCGACACTCGCGTAGCGTCTGAATAAGGACCAGTTGCAGCTCGGTGAGGGCAAATTGCTGGCCCACGCACAGGCGTGGCCCGCCGCCGAAAGGCAGGTAGCCGTAGGCGGGCGGCGCGGGCTCAGCACCGGGCGCAAAACGCTCAGGTCTAAATACTTCCGCGTCAGGCCACAAGCTGGCATGATGGTGCAGGCCGTAGATATAGAGCGAAAAAATTGTCCCCTTCGCAATGGACACGCCCTCAAATTCGTCGGCCTCGGTGGCCGTGCGGTCAATTATCCAGGCGGGCGGGTAGAGGCGCATGGCCTCCTGCACCACGTGCAGAGCGTAGGGTAGCCGCGGCAGGTCCTCAAATTCGACCGGCTGGCCATTGGGCAGCTCGCGCTCGATTTCGGCGGCCAGCTTGTCCTGCGTGGCGGGGTGGTGGGCCAGCAGCGCGAAGGCCCAGGCCAGGGCATTGGCCGAAGTTTCGTGGCCGGCGATAAGCAGAATATTCAGCTCGTCAAGCAATTGGTTTTCGCTCATCGCCGTGCCGTCGTCCTCGTAGCGGGCATCAAGCAGCATTTGCAGCAGGTCGTCGGGGGGTAGGGCGCCGGGGGGGGGCGCCGCCTCATGCCGCTCGATGGCGCCGCGCACCAGCCCGCGCAGGTTGCGGGCCAGCTGGTCGTGGCGGCCATAATTGCCCCGCGCCCAGTGCCAGGGCCGCAGGTAGGGCTGCCGGATAGTACTGACGTAAAACGCCTGAATGGCCGTGAGCCAGTCGCTGAGCTGGGTCAGCTGGTCCTCACCCAGGCTGTCGCCAAACACTGACCGCGCCACGATGCGAAACGCCACCCGCGTCATGGCGGCGTGGGCATCCAGCTCCACTACTAGCTTATGGTCAGTAAGTTGCGCCGCCATGCTCTGCACCCATTCGTCGGCGGCCTGGCGCATGAGGCGCGTGAGACCCGCCAGCCGCTGCCGGTGAAAGCCCGGCTGAATGAGCCGGCGCTGACGCAGCCAGTCGGCCCCTTCGTTGGTGAGCAGGCCCTTGCCCAGGTAGCGCACCAGCCCGTGCGTGAGGTCCGATTTAGCGTAGCGGCGGTGGTTTTTTTGCAAGATGTGCTGCACCAGCGCCGGGTCGCGGGTCACCACCGACGGCCGCGCGCCCCCCAAAAACAGGTGCACCGTGTCGCCATAGCGCGCCAGCACTTTGTTGAGGTTGCCCACCGGGTCGCGGGCCGCTTGCAGCGAGCTGCGCAGCGTCACCAGGCGCGGCACGCGCGGCCAGGTAGGGGTAGGGAGCTTAGTGTCAGCCATGAGGTATCAGGAGGGCAGCACGAGCGCGCGGGGCAGCTCAAACTTCAGCTCGCGGCTCTTTTTGCGGCCGTGCAGCTGGGTCAGGAAGTCGTCGAGCTCGGGCTTGTATTCGAGCCACAAATCTTCGTGCAGGTGCTTGGGAATGAGATTGGTGAGGCGCACCGCCAGCCGGGCCGTGCCCACGAAGAAGCCTTGGTACACGCTGTCGAACTGCCCGGTGTAGTTCTCAAAAATCAGCCGCAAAGTGTACAGGCTCAGGTCAATTTCGAGCTGCTTGCTCTTCGTGACGCGGCGGGCGCGGGCGGCCTCCTGCACGGCGCCGCGCAGGGCCTTCACCAAGCTGCGGTTGAGCAGGCGGCCCGTCACGGCCACGTTGAACAGCTCGTGGACGCGGTCGGCGCTGGCCTCGTACACGGTGGCCACCGTCGCATCGGGCAGCAGCTCAAAGGTATAAGTGTCGTAGAGCTCGGCGTCGCGGCGCACGGCGCGCAGCAGCAGCGCCGCCAGCTCCTTGTCGGAGAGGCGGGTCAGGGCTTTCTTAAATTCGGCGGAAGGAACGGGCATGGGCGGGGCAAAGCGACCGGCAGCGGCGGGGCCGGGCCGGAAATTTACGCCCGCCGGCCCCTACCCCCCTCACCGGGCCGCAACACCCCGGCCGCGGGGCCGTTTACCACAGCGCCGCCCCGGCTTCGACCGCCCAAAGGGGGGTAGGGCCCGGCACGGCGCTCATTCCCTTTCCCCATCATCATGAAATACAACCTCTTAGGCAATACCGGCCTGAAAGTATCGGAGCTGTGCCTGGGCACCATGACCTTCGGCAGCTCGGGTGGCCGCTTTGCCGCCATCAACGGCGTGGACCAGGCCGGGGCCGACGCGCTCACCAAGCGCTCGCTGGACGCGGGCATTAATTTTATCGACACGGCCAACGTCTACACCGAAGGCCAGTCGGAGGAAATGACCGGCCAGGCCCTGCGCAACCTGGGCATCAAGCGCGACGACGTGGTGCTGGCCACCAAGGTGCGCGGCAAAATGGGCGACGGCCCCAACGACGCGGGCCTCACGCGCAAGCACATAATGGCCCAGGCCGAAGCCAGCCTCAAGCGCCTGGGCACCGACTACCTCGACCTTTACCAAATCCACAGCTACGACCCGCTTACGCCGCTGGACGAAACCCTGCGCGCCCTCGACGACCTCGTGCGCCAGGGCAAGGTGCGCTACATCGGGGCCAGCAACGTGGCCGCCTGGCAGCTCATGAAGGCGCTCGACATCTCACACTACCAGCACCTGGAGCGTTTCGCCTCGCTGCAGGCCTACTACACCGTGGCGGGCCGCGAGCTGGAGCGCGAGCTGGTGCCCCTGCTGCTCGACCAAAAAGTGGGCCTCATGGTGTGGAGCCCGTTGGCCGGCGGCTTCCTCAGCGGCAAGTACACCCGCGAAAACCAGGCCGCCGAAGGCCGCCGGGGCGGCGGGGGCTTCGACTTTCCGCCCGTTAACAAAGACCTGGCCTTCAACATTCTGGATAAGCTGCGGCCGATGGCCGAGGCCAAGGGCAGCACCGTGGCGTCGCTGGCGCTGGCCTGGCTGCTGCACCAAAAAGTGGTGAGCACCGTCATCATTGGGGCCAAGAAAATGGAGCAGCTCGACGACAACCTCACCGCCGTGGACGTGCAGCTTACCCCCGAGGAGTTGAAGGAGCTGGACGAGGTGAGCAAGCTCGCGCCCGAGTACCCCGGCTGGATGCTGGCCTTCACGGGCGGCGACCGCCAGGCCTAAGCGCCACTTACTCAAAAGCTCGCCCGGCGGCCTCGTCGGGCGGGCTTTTAGGTGAGCCGTGGGCTGATAATGCGCGGGCGCAACCCCAAACTTGCGGCTTTTGCACGAAACGAAACCGCCGTCCGCGCGGTTATGAGTCGATAACCAAGTAGTACCAACGGCCCCGGCCACCGTATTTTTGCGTCATGGCTTTTCCCGCTACCCGCCCGCAGATTGACTATCAGGATGACGTGTTGCTGCTCGAAGAAGAGCAGGAATTACGCACCCTCATGGTCTATAATGACGACGTGAACACGTTCGAGCACGTCATCCAGACGCTCATCGAGGTGTGCGGCCACGAGCCCGAGCAGGCCGAGCAGTGCACGCTGCTCATCCACTACAAGGGCAAGTGCGCGGTCAAAAACGGCACTTATGAGGAGCTGGAGCCCCGCTGCTCGGCCATCCACGACTTGGTCTGCGACAGGAACTGCGCCTCTGAGCTGAGAACGCCGAGCGCCAGGGCGCCTACCAGGCCCATCCTCAACGAGCGGAGCCGGCCGATCAGCGCGCCGGCCAGGGCCGGAACGACGATCAGTGTCAGGTTGCTGGCGTTCAGTACGCCGATCGCGGGTCCGGCCAGAACAAGGATCAG
>CAZZWL010000001.1:0-116884 GCA_964657755.1 uncultured Rhodanobacter sp. | reverse complement strand
CGGTGAAGTCCGTGAGGTGCATTTCGGCTTTCAGGTCCCGCACCGTGGCGGCCGAGATACCGATAACGTCGGGGTGGCCCATGAGGCGGTAGCCGATGAAGCCACCCAGCGCGATGCCGAGCACGAACACCAAGTTCCAGATTTCGGCCCGCCAGTTATAAGTCAGAAAGGGAATGCCGGCCGGCACGCAGGCCGCGCACACGTGGCGCAGCGAGGAGCTGATGCCCAGCGCCTTATTCCCCACGAGCAGCAGCGCGGGCACCGTGAGGCCAATCAAAGGGCCGGCCACGTACCAGGGCCAGGGTTGTTGCAGGAGTTCAAGCATGAAAACAGAAGTCGAAATGAAGAGGCTTAATTATTTAGTCGTCAGTTGCCCTGGCCAATCCATCACGCCGCCGAGCAGGTTGCTGACCTGCGCGAAACCGGCGGTGGTGAGCTGGCCGGCCGCGTTGGCCGAGCGCGCGCCGCTGCGGCAGTACACGTAAGTGGGCTTGGTTTTGTCGAGGGCCGCCACGCGTTGGCCGAAATCGGGCGCGGTGACTTCGATGTTGACCGCGCCGGGCAGGTGGCCGGCGGCGAATTCGTCGGGCCGGCGCACGTCCACGAGCACCGCGCTGGGCTGGCGCAGGCCCTCGGCAAACTGCGCGGGCGTCAGGTTTTGAAAAGCAGGGGCGGAAGTTTTATTGAAACCGAACATGGCGGAGGAATTTGAGTGGGAGGGAAAAGGAAAGCTTGAGAATGAGCGGATAGGGGCCCCGGCACGGCTGCCGGAGCCAACCCGTCAAAGGGATTAGTGGGCCGCCGAAGCCAACTGGAAGGACTTCACGGCCTCGCTCAAGTCGAGCACTTCGGTGCCGGGCCGGGCATCGGCCACGATGCTGCTGCCGGCGGCCGAGCGGTAGCCGCCGGCGCAGTGCACCACCACCGGCTTATCGGTCGGAATCTCGCCGGCCCGCTCGCGCAGCTCGGGCAGCGGAATGTTGATAGACCCCGCGAAAATGGGCTCGTCGCGGTGCTCCACTCGGTTGCGGATGTCCACGATGGTGTAGTTTTCCGGGTGCTCGCGGAAGGCCGGCACGTCTAGCACCGGCAGGGTGGCCTCGGTGGCCGGTGTGCCTACCAGCGCGCCTTTAATCAGCGGCTCGTAACCGATTTTGGCGGTTTTCTGAATCAGGTCTTCCAGCGTCGCCTCGTCGGGGGCAATGAGGTAGAAGTACTCTTCCGGCCCCACGATGGAGCCCAGCCAGGTTTCGAACTTGCCGCCCTGCTGGATGTTGATAGCGCCGTCCACGTGGCCTTTTTTGAACTCAGCTTCGGGGCGGGAGTCGATGATGACCGCACCCGCTTCCAGTGCCGTGCCGGGGGCTAGGCGCTGCACCTGCTGCACACTCGGCGCGTAGGCAGGCGCGCCGGCCTTGTTCAGGGCCACGTCGTAGCCGAAGTATTTGGGAATGAACGGCTGGTCGGCCAGCAGCTCTTTTACGAACTCCTCCTCACTCATGGGGCGCAACATGGGGTTGCCGATTTTCTCGGCCCCGATGCTGCTGCTGTTGGCCCCGCTCAGGGCCTTGCCGCAGAGTGAGCCCGCGCCGTGGGCGGGGTACACCAGTACGTCGGCGGCCAGCGGCATCAGCTTCTCGCGTAGGCTGTGGTACATCTGCTTGGCCAACTCTTCGCGCTTGGCGGTCACGTTGCCGGCCTTTTCGCGCAGGTCGGGCCGGCCCACGTCGCCGATGAAGAGCGTATCGCCGGTGAACACGGCCACGTCCTTGCCCTCGCGGCTGAGGACGATGCTGAGCGAATCGGGCGAGTGGCCGGGCGTGTTCAGGGCCCGGAAGGTGAGTTTGCCGACGGTGAACTCCTGGCCTTCGTCGAAGCCCTCGTGGGCATAATCGGCCCCGAGCAGCTGGCTCACGCGGATAACGGCCCCGGTGGCCTGCGCGATTTCCAGGTGCGACGACACGAAGTCGGCGTGGGGGTGGGTTTCGATGACGGCCACGATTTTGGCCTCGTTGGCCTTGGCGTAGTCGTAGTATTGCTGCGGGTTGCGGGCCGGGTCGATGAGGACGATTTCGCGGGCGCACTCGCTGAGGATGGCGTAGGAGAAGTGGGCCAGGCCCTTGTCTTCAAACTGTTCGATTTTCATGGTTGGCAACGAAAAAACGGGTGAAAGAAACGGGAGCGGAAAAGCGGTAATTGATTGATTAAACGTGGTGAAACAGCAGCTCTTTGGTCAGAATGAACGTGCCCATGGCCAGCGTGAACCAGCCGAAGGCCGGCTTGAGCTTAGCGCCCGGAATGAAGCGGGCCAGGTAGGTGCCCAGCACGATGCCGCCGAGGGCAAAGGCCAGGAAACCCAGCAGAAACGACCAGGCGATGGGGGTGCCCGCGCTCAAATCGCCGGTGAAGCCGATGAGCGAGTTCAGGGCAATGATGGCCAGCGAGGTGCCCACGGCCAGCTTCATGGGCAGGCGCGCCCCGAGCACCAGGGCCGGAATGATGAGGAAGCCGCCGCCCGCGCCCACGAAGCCCGTGAGCGTGCCCACCACTAGGCCAATGGTGAGAATGAGCGGATAGTTGAATTTATGCTTGTGGTGCAGCTCCTCATCGAGTACTTCTTCAGCCTGTTTGCTGCGAATCATGGAGGTGGCCGCCACCACCATCAGCACCGCGAAGGCCACGAGCACCAGCAGGTCTTTGGTGAAGACGATGCCGCCCACCGTGAACAACTCGTGCGGAATAGCCGGCATGAGCACCTTGCGCACCGCAAACACCGCCATGAGGGAAGGAATCAAAAAGACGATGGCGGTTTTCAGCGACACCAGCCCCTTGCGGAAGTAGCCCGACGCGCCGACTACCGACGTGCTGCCGACCACAAACAGCGAGTACGCCGTGCTCAGCACCGGGCTTACGCCCATCAGGTACACCAGCACCGGCACGGTGAGGATGGAGCCGCCCCCGCCCATGATGCCGAGCGAGAGGCCAATGAAGATGGCGGCAAAGTAGCCGAAGTAATGGAGCATGGCGGGTGGGAGGAAACGTATGAAATTATGATAGTTTGTTCATGTGTTGCAGCAAAAAAAAGCCGCGCTCTTTACAGGAAAGTGCACGCGGCCAGGCACTGTATCACGTCGATGACCTCGCGCATTTTCAGGGAATAGAAGATGTTTTTGCCGTCGCGGTGGCTGCTCAGAATGCCCTTGAGCTTCATGCCCGAGAGGTGGTGGGAAAGCAGGCTTTGCTCCACGTTCAGCCGCTCGCTGATATCGGTCACCGAGAGACCATCGTGAGCGGCCAGCAGCTGCACAATGGCGATGCGCGTGGGGTGGGCCGTGGTTTTGAGAATGAAGGCCACCTTCTCCATCTTCTCGACGGAGAGGCCCATATCAACGGAAGGAGCGGTAGCTGCAGTCATAACTCGTACAAACTTATGAACATTTGTTCATTCATACAAGTGTTGTCCTTACATTTGTTCCCGCAAGTGTATTTTTTTACTGCCTCCGTCCCCATTCCGGCAGCATAAATATCACTACGGATTTTCAGTTCAATTATTCATTGGCCGGCAATGACCCGCAAGAATCTCACCTCCTGGCTGCCAATAGTACTGTTTGCTTTGGTTCTGCTCACTCCGTTGCGCCCCCTCGTACTCGGGGCCATGCAGCGCGGCCTGCTGGCCACCGGCCTCTGGAACGCTGCCGGGCCCGTCAAGTCTACCACCGAAATGCCCGTGCTGCTCACCGGCAGTCCCGCCTACCCGCACAATCTGCCGATGGTCACCCTCGACGGCAAGCCCGTGAACCTGAGCGACCTGAAAGGCAAGGTGGTATTCGTGAACCTGTGGGCCAGCTGGTGCCCGCCCTGCCGCGCCGAGATGCCCGGCATCGAAGCGCTGTACAAGAAGGTCGACCACTCGAAAGTGGCCTTCGTGATGCTCTCGCTCGACGACGACACGGCCAAAGCCCGCAAGTTCGTACAGGCCCAGGGCTACACCTTCCCCGTGTACCTGCGCACCGGCAATCTGCCCGCCCCGTTCGATTCCAACTCCATCCCTTCCACCGTCATCCTCGGCCCTGACGGGCAGGTGGCAGCCCGCCACGACGGCATGGCGGAGTACGACACGCCCGAGTTCAAAGCGGCGCTGGATAAGCTGGCGAAGTCGGTGCGTTAACCCATCGGACGCACCTGTGGGGAATTCCTCAGAGGTGAGTCATTGTGACGTCGCCGGAAGCTGATAAGCCAGGGACATACCCTGCAAGGGTAACGCCAACATCAAGGCTTAGCTTGGTTAGGATGCTGCCGCCCCGCCCGCACCAGTTCAATTTCTCGCTGCTGGTCTTTCAGGACAAGAAAGGCTATTTTTTGCAGACCCTCGTCACGGCCCAGCTCCAGCTCGGCGTGGGCCAGCGTGATGGAGTTCTGGTGGTGGGGTATGAGCAGGGCGGCGTAGTCGTGGTCGATGCTACCGGTGCCGGCATCTTCCTGCTTGGGGGTGTGGTGGTGGTTGAGAGAGTCGGGGCCAGCTTCTACCTTGGCGATGCTGCGATGGGCCGCCGGATGCAGACCATTGGTGGCCGCCTCCAGCAATTTCGCTAGCTCGTCCGACTGCATGGTGTGCGTGGGAAACGCGGGGGGCTGGGCCCGGATGCGCCGAATGGCCGAGTCGAGGCCGAAAATGAGTTGCTGGTGGGCCTGGTGAATGTCCTGCGCAATGCGCCGCAGTTCCGGGTCGTGGCCCTGCTGCAGTTCCAGGGCGGACATGGCCACGGCGGCGCGGTGGTTTTCGCGCATGAGCCGGGCAAAGTACAGGTCCAGGTCGGTACCGGGCGGCAGGGCCTTGGAATGCGCGGCCATAGTGTGCAGGGCGGCCATCATGGTGGCCGGGGGCCCGGCCGCGTGAATGTCGGCCGGTTCCTCGGGGCCGCTGCGGCAGCTGCCCAACAGCAGGCCGCCTGCCAAGAGCACGGGATATGCCGCTTTGTGCAGCGCGGCGCATAGGCGCTGCCTGGTGAAAACAGGGGGACGCTGACCCAACAACATTAGGCTGCGGTGGTGCTGACTATGTGGCTGTGGGCTTCCGGCTCGCCCTGCTGGGTTTCGTGCTGCACGTAGTATTCCAGCAAGGTGCCGGGCGCAAACGCATCGTTGTCAAGGAAGGGTGAGCGGGCATTAACGGCAACTCGCTGCCAGGTGGAGGCTTCGCCCCCGACGCGGCGAAAAACGTGGGCGACTTCCAGCATTTCCTTCGAGAAAGCCAGGTGGCGGCCGGTGGGCTCCAGGGTCAGGTCAATTTTGGCGGTGTGCATGCGTAGCGTATTCGAAAAGGGTGGGTCAGGCAACCATGCCCAGAATCAGAAACAGAAGAAAGCCCACGAAAAAGGCCAGCGTGAGCAGCGGAGTTTCGGTTTCCTCGTGCGCTTCGGTCAGCAGCTCCTCGGTGACCAGAAACAGCAGCGCGGCCAGGCCAAAGGAAAGCACGATTTCCAGCATATTGCCGGTGGCCCCGCGCAGCACCGTGGTGCCGATGCCCGCCCCGACCAGCAGCATGAGCGAAGTGCCGGCCACAATCGCGACGGCCCGGCCCTTGCCGTGGCCGTCCTGCCGCAACTCAATGGCCGTGGCCAGGCCCAGCGACAGCAGCTCGATGGTGAGGGCAATGGCCAGCAGGGTGCCTTCCTTCGCACCCGCCGCAAAGCCGATGCCCAGCAGCAGTCCGTCAATGAGAATATCGATGCCGATGGCCACCAGCAGGCCCCAAGGTAGGGAGGCCGCGCCGGGTAGCGCCGTAGCACTAGCGCCAGCCGCTGGCTCATTGCCGGCTTCTCCGGGCTCCTCTTTCTTTTCGAGGCGCTGGGTGAAGTAGCGCAGCCCCAGCATGGTGGCCACGCCCAGCCCGAAGCCCAGCGCCACTTCGTAGGGTGCGTGGTGCTGCACAATGTCGGGCAGCAGCTCGACGGCCACAACCGAGAAGATGACGCCCGCCGCGAAGTGCAGAATGGCGCTGCGCAGCTTCGGGCCCGGGGCCCGCCACACGGCCAGGGCGGCGCCGGCAATCATGACCACGGCCGGCAGCAGCGAGAAGCCCAGCATGGTGGACCAGGGTGGCGTGACGGCGGTGGGAATCGTAAGCAGCATAGAAGCAGCAGGTTAAAGTGTTAGGGAATAGGAGTTGCCGCGTGGGTCTTGAGCCAGCGCTGGTACTGCTTGATTTCGGCCTGCTCGTCGCGCACAATCTGGCGGGCGGCGTTTCTCACTTCCGCGTCCTTGCCAAAGGCCAGCTCCGTTTGGGCCAGGGCCACCCCGGTTTGGTGGTGCACCTGCATAAGCGTGGCAAAATCGGCATCGACGGTGCCGGGCAGGGGCGGCGGCTGGCGCAGGGGAGCCAGCGCGGCCGTGATGCGGCGCACGAACGGGTCCCGGGCGTTGCCCGGCCGGTACTCCTGGCCCGCCGGCGGCTGCCGGGTCAGGGCCAGCGTCAGCACGTGGTTGTCGCGCTCATGCCCTTTGAGCACGTGCTGGGCCAGGGCGCGCAGGGTGGAATCTTTGCCACTGGCGACTTCTACCGCGGCCAGGCGCTGGGCTCCGGCGTGGTGCACGCTCATCAAGCGGGCAAAGTCCTCGTCCCAGCACCCGAGGCGGCGCACCGTATCGAGCTGCTGCGCGAGCAGCCGCAGGGTGTCGCCCAGGGCCGGGGGCGCGGCCACGGGAGCCGGCTTGGGCTTCGCGCCGGCGTGCACCTCCAACTCGTGCTTATCAGTGTCGTGCTTGGAGTTGCAGCTGCCGATGAACAGGCTGACACCGAGCAGCAGGACCAGTAAAAAGGGTGGAAGCTTCATGTTTCGTGCTTCAGTGAGTGCCTGATGGCCTATGGTTTGGCGCTTGCTGCTTTGCTGGTGAAGTCCATGCGCTGAATCCGCACGGCGTTGAGAATGGCCAGCAGGGCCACGCCCACGTCGGCAAACACGGCTTCCCACATGGTGGCCACGCCGCCGGCCCCCAGTGCCAGCACGATGCCCTTCACGATAAAGGCCAGCCAGATGTTCTGCCAGACCACGTTGTGGGTGGCGCGGGCGATGCGGCGGGCGGTGGCAATCTTACTGGGGTGGTCGGTCTGAATCACCACGTCGGCCGTTTCGATGGTGGCATCCGAGCCCAGCCCGCCCATGGCAATGCCCACGTCGGCCAGCGCCACCACCGGGGCATCGTTCACTCCGTCGCCCACGAAGGCCAGCTTACGGCCCTCGGTGAGGTACTGCTGCACGTATTTGGCCTTGTCTTCGGGCAGCAGCCCGCCGTGGGCTTCGGTGATGCCCAGTTCTTTGGCTACGCGCTGCACGATGCTGTCCTTGTCGCCGGAGAGCATGACCAGCTTGGTGATGCCGTCGGCTTTCAACTCCTGCACGGCGCGGGCCGCGTCCTCTTTCGGGGCGTCGGCCACGGTGAGGTAGCCGGCGTACTGGCCGTTCACGGCCGCCACCACGATGCTGTCCACCACCTGGTCGACTTCGGCCGGGTAGGCCACGTTGAACTTGGCCAGCAGCTTGGTGTTGCCCGCCAGCACGTCGCGGCCGTCCACCTTGCCGCGCAGGCCGTGGCCGGCGATTTCTTCCACGTTATCGACGGGCACGCCCGCCGCGGCCGCCCCGACGTGGGCCACCACCGCCTTGGCGATGGGGTGCGTCGATTTGGTTTCCAGTGCCCCCACCAGGCGCAGCAGCTGCTCGGGGGTGGTGCCGGCCGCCGGCTGCACCTGCTGCACGGCAAATATGCCCTGGGTGAGCGTGCCGGTCTTGTCCATTACCACCGTGTCGATTTCGCGCAGCACGTCGAGGAAGTTGGAGCCCTTGAAGAGGATGCCCGCTTTGGAAGCCGCGCCGATGCCGCCGAAGTAGCCCAGCGGGATACTGATAACCAGCGCGCAGGGGCAGGAAATGACCAGAAACACCAGCGCCCGGTAGAGCCAGTCGCGGAACACGTAGTCGCCCACCACGAAGTAGGGCACCACGATGAGCAGCACGGCCAGCCCCACCACGATGGGCGTGTAGATTTTGGCAAACTTGGTGATGAACTGCTGGGTTTTGGCCTTGCGGCCCACCGCGTCCTGCACCATGGCCAGGATTTTCGAGAGCTTGGTGTCTTTGAAAGCCGCCGTTACAGTCACCTGAATCAGGGATTCCAGGTTAATCATGCCGGCCAGCACGGCCTCGCCCGGCTGCTTGGTTTGGGGATCTGATTCGCCGGTGAGCGCGGCGGTGTTGAAGTTGGCGGCCGTGGTGTTGAGCGTCCCGTCGAGGGCTACTTTCTCGCCGGGCCGCACTTCCATCACGTCGCCCACCTGCACCGCTTTGGGGTCGAGCACGAGCGGTTTGCCGTCGCGCACCACCGTCACTTCGGTGGCCTGAATTTCGAGCAGGGCCCGGATGCTGCGCTTGGCGCGGTTCACGGCCGCGTCCTGAAACAGCTCGCCCACGGTATAGAACAGCATCACGGCCACGCCCTCCGGGTACTCACCAATGGCAAAGGCCCCGAGCGTGGCCAGGCTCATGAGCAGAAACTCGTTGAAGATGTTGCCGCTGGGAATGCTGAGCACGGCGGCTTTCACCACCTTCCAGCCCACCAGCACGAAGGCCAGCCCGTACCAGGCCAGGCGCACGTACCCGCTGAAAAAGCCCACTTTGTAGTAGTCCAGCGCGATGCCAATGAGTAGCAGCGCGAAGCTGATGCCGGGCACCAGGTAGGGGTTGTTGTCGGCCGGGCCGTGGTCGTGCTCGTCGTCGTCTATGTCCAACTCACCGGGGTCGTGGTCATGGCCGGCGTGGTCCTCGTCGTCGGCGGGGGCGTGGTCGTGGCCCGGCACGTCGTGGCCCTGGGGCGCGGCGGCGGCTTCGGGCGTGAGCTGGTCGCGGCTGAGCGCGCCCACGTTTTCGGGCTGCGCCTGCTTGGCCGTGTTCAACGGCTCATCGGTGTTAGAAGAAGTAGGTTCAGGCATAGTAGCAGGCACGTGAGAAAGGGTAAGGACAAAACTTGATGGTTAGTGAAGCTCTGTCGGGCTTGCAGCGGCTGGGTTTAGCTGCACGGTCGGCATCAGCGCCTCGGCGTAAGCCTGCTGCAAGCGAAGGTGAAACTGGTCGCTGCGTTGGCGAGCGGCTTGCAGTAGCACGACCACGGCGGCAACATCAGCTTCGTACTGCTGCCATTCGGTTACTCCAACAAGGGCCAGCACATCGAGCTGCGTCGCTAGCGGCGTTGACCACACCTCAAACCGGTCCAGCACCGCCACTCTGTCTGCCAGTTCGGTTGCGCTAAGTCGTTTATTGGGCGCGTTGGCGGCATTACCCGTCATCCATGTTTTCCAGCGCGTACCCGCCTTAGAGCTGTTGCAGGTACTACAGCACGGCACTAGGTTATAGATGTCTGTGATGTAGCCAGTGGGGCGGCCGTCCGTCGCAGTTAAGTTTCGGAAATGGTCGAATTGCGTGGCGGGTTGGCCGCAGTACATGCAGCCGATGCTATCAACTGCTAATGGGGCAATGCCCAATTGCACTCGCCAAGCTGCCTCTTCGGCGGCCGTGGGCCGGACTTCTGGGACGATGGTGTTGATAAAAGCCCGCCTGATAGACGTTTTTAAACTATCTATTTTCATGCGGGCAGGCAGCTTGATGCCCGCGATTTTCCGGCTGCTGTTGGTGTGTTTCTTGGCCATTTTGAATAGGGTATTATTCTTCCTCCTCGGCGTTTTTGAGCTTGCCGAGCAGGGCGTAAGCTCCCTCTACGACAAAGCGGAGCGGTTTGCCCTGTTCGGCTGCCGGCAGGTGAAACTCGGTGTAGCCGTCTTCGCTCACGCCCCGCGTCACGGGCACGAGACGGTAGGTGGCCCGGCCGGCCGCGGCGGCCGAATCGGCGGCCACGAACACGTAGGACTGGGCGCCGTACTGCACCACCGCTTTTTCCGGCAGCGTGGGCACGGTGACGCGGTTGGTTTCAATAACGGCCCGCACGAAGGTGCCCGGCAGCAGCTGCTCGTCCTCGCGGTCCTGGTGGGCGTGGATGCGCACGGTGCGCTCGGAGCTGATGGACTTGCTGATGAGGTAGACGTGGGCGGTGCGCTCGCGGCTGAGGGAGTCGTTGCCGAGGGAAAAGCGCACCAGTTGGCCCTCTTTCACCTGCGGAATGTCCTTCTCAAACACCGTCAGCTCCACGTGCAGGTGCTCGGGGTTGACGATTTCAAACAGCACATCGGTGGGGGTCACGCTCTGGCCGATGCTCACGTTCACGGCCTTCACGAAGCCGCCCTTGGGCGCGCGCAGCGTGGCCGTGCTCACGATGGCCCCGCCGATGGGCAGGCCGGCCAGGCGCAGGCGGGCGGCCTGGGCGTTGGTTTTCACTTGCAGAGCCTCGTACTCGGCCTGGGCGCGCTGGAAGTTCTTCTGGGGCGCGACCTCCTGCCGGTAAAGCTCGCCCTGCCGCTCGTACTCGGCGCGAGCCAGCTTAAGCTGGCTGCGGGTTTCGAGGTAGTCCTGCTGCAGCTGCACGAAATCGGGGTTGCGGATGACGGCCAGCACCTGGCCGGCGCGCACCCGCGAGCCCTGCAGCAGGTCGGTCCGGTCCACGAAGCCACCGAGCGGGGCGCTGACCGATACCAGATTTTCGGGCGGCACGTCGAGCACGCCGTTCACTTTCAGCCCCCCGCTCATGGGGCGCTGGGTGATGCTGCCCAGGCGCACGCCGCCCACCTGCTGCTCGGCAGTGGTGAGCGTGACGCGGTCGGCGGGGCCTTTCTCGGCCGCTTCCCCGCCGGGCGCGGCGGCGGTCGTTTCTTCTTTTTCCGTGGGGGCTTCCGGGGAGCCGCAGCCGCTTAGCAGGCCGAGCAGCACCAGGGAGAGGGGGATATAGCGCATGATGATTCTGAAGTTGAAGGGAAAAGGCGGCGCGCGGCGCGGGCCGGGCTACTGGCTGCCCAGCAGGAATTCCAGCTCGATAACGGTCTGGTTGTGTTGCAGCAGCGCGTCGAGGTAGTCGAGGCGCAGGCGGCGGGCGCGCTCCAGGTTGAGCAGGTATTCGGAGTAGCCGGTTTCGCCCGCTTTGTATGCAATGGTGGACAGGCGGGTGATGACCGTGGCCTGCGGCAAGGCCGTGCTTTCGAAGTAGGCCAGGCGCTGCTGCTGCTCGGTGCGCCGCAGCAGCAGTTCATCGAGCTGGCCGGCCAGCTCGGCCCGGTAGCGCTCGTAGCCGGCCTGGGCTACCTGCTCCTGCAGGCGGGCGGCCTGCACCCGCGCTTTCTGGGGCCGCCGCCACAGCGGCACGGCCACGCCAGCCTGCACGCCCTGAAAGCGGGAGCCCCCGCCGAAGTAGCGCTCCGTGCCGGCCGCGTCGAGGCGCTGGTAGCCAATGATACTCTGGTTGAAGTAGCCCACGGTGAATTCGGGCAGCCCGGCCGCCTGCGCCACGCGGGTTTCGGCCCGCCGCTCGGCTACCTGCTGGGCCAGCACCCGCGCCTGCGGGTTGGTACGCTGGAGCAGCGTGTCGGCCAGGGCCGGGGCCGCAGTGTCGGCGAGTTGGGCAGCCCCCAGCAGCGTGAGCGGCCGCAGCACGCTGTCGGCCAGGGCTACGGCGGCCGGCACTTGCAGCAGCGCCTGCAGCTGGCGCTGGGCTACCCGGAAGTCGGTGCGGGCCGCCCGCAGCTGGGTGCGAACTTCGCCCTGCTGCACCAGGGCCGTGGCGGGTTCGAGGCGGGCCGCCTCGCCGGTTTTGAAGCGCAGGTTGGCCGAGCGCAGGAATTCCGAGTAGAGGCTGTCCTGCCCGCGCAGCACCCGCAGGCGATGGCGGGCGTGCACGGCCTGCTCGTAGCTCAGGCGCACCTGCCGGCGCAATTCGGCCTGCACCTGCGCCAGCTGGGCCTGTTGCCCGGCAATGCGGGCGTCGGCCAGGCCGGCGGCGCTGCGGTACACGCCGGGCAGGGCCAGCGACTGGGTGAGGGTGAACTGGTTGTCGCGGTTCTGGGAGTTGTACTGCCCGTAGCTGCCGGTGAGCGTGGTACGGCCGAAGTCGTAGGCCGTGCGGCGAATGGCCTGCTGGGCTTCCAGCGCCCGGGTGCCGGCCAGCACCGTGCCGTTGGTTTGCAGGGCCTGGCTCACGGCCTGCGCGGCGTTGAGCGAACCCTGCGCCCGGCCCAGCAGGGGCAGGCCGAGCAGAAGCAACAGCAGTACTGAGGCCACGGGCAGGCTCTTCGCGGAAGCCATCGGGGCGGTTTCGGGCGGCGATTCAACCGGTGGGCCGCCAGCTTTAACACGTTCCGAAAGGGCGTAGAGCACCGGCAGCACCAGCAGCGTGAGCAGCGTGGCCGACACCAGCCCGCCGATGACCACGGTGGCCAGCGGGCGCTGCACTTCGGCCCCGGCCGAGGTGGCCAGGGCCATGGGCAGGAAGCCGAGCGATGCCACGGTGGCGGTCATGAGCACTGGGCGCAGGCGTACTTCGGTGCCGCGCAGAATGCGCTCCATCAGGTCGGTCACGCCTTCGGCCTTGAGCTGGTTGAAGTAGCCAATGAGCACGATGCCGTTGAGCACGGCCACCCCAAAAAGGGCGATGAAGCCCACGCCGGCCGAGATGCTGAACGGCATCCCGCGCAGCCACAGCGCCGCGATGCCACCGATGGCCGAGAGCGGAATGGCCGTGAAAATCATCACCGACTGCTTGAAGGAGCGGAAGGTGAAAAACAGCAGCACGAAAATCAGCACCAGCGCCACGGGCACCGCCACGCTCAGGCGGTCGGTGGCCTGGCGCAGGTTCTCGAACTGGCCGCCGTAGGTGGTGTAGTAGCCGGGGGCGAACTTGAGCTGGCGGTCTATTTTCCCCTGTAGTTCCTTTACGACGGTTTCCACGTCGCGGCCCCGCACGTTGAAGGCCACGCTGATGCGCCGCTTGGCGTCGTCGCGCTGAATCTGGTTGGGGCCTTCGCGCAGCTCGACATTGGCCACCTGCTCCAGGGGCACCTGGCGGCCGTTGGGAGCGGCAATGAAAAGGCGGCGCACGCTGTTGATGTCCTTGCGCAAATCCTGGCGCAGGCGCAGCACCAAATCAAACCGGCGTTCCTGCTCGAACACCTGCCCGGCGGTTTCGCCGGCGAAGGCCGTTTGCACGGTGCGGTTCACGTCCGAGACGTTGAGGCCGAACTGGGCGAGGCGGTTGCGGTCGAGCGCCACCACGATTTGGGGCAGGCCGGTGACCTGCTCCACGTACACGTCTGCGGCCCCCTGCACCTGGCGCACGAGCCGGCCGGCCTGTTGGGCGTAGTCGGCCAGCTGCTGCAGGTCCTCCCCGTAAATCTTGAGCACCACGTCTTGCTTGGCCCCCGAAATCAGCTCGTTGAAGCGCATCTGAATGGGCTGCTGGAAGCCGAAGGTCACGCCCGGCATCACGCTCAAAGCCTTCGCCATCTTATCGGCCAGCTCCTCGCGGTTAGGGGCCGAAGTCCAGTCCTTCTGGTCCTTAAGGATAATCATCAGGTCGGCTGCTTCCACCGGCATGGGGTCGGTGGGAATCTCGCCGGCCCCGATTTTGGCCACGACCTCCTTGACTTCGGGAAACTGCTTTTTGAGGATGCCGCCGGCTTTCTGGGCCTGCTCAATGGTGTAGCTCAGCGAGGAGCCGGTCAGCACGCGCATCTCCACCGCAAAGTCCCCTTCGCTCAGGGTCGGGATGAACTCGCCGCCCAAGGTGCGAAACAGGAAAAAGCCGCCCACCAGCAGGCCCGCCGCCGTGAGCAGCACCGCCGCCTGGTGGCGCAGCGCCCCCTTGAGCAGCGGGTGGTAGAGGCGGGTGTAAAAGTCCATCATCCGGTCGGAAAAGGTCTTTTTGTTCTCCGTCGAGCGGCTCAGGGCCAGCGCCGACATCATCGGCACGTAGGTCAAACTCAGGATAAACGCCCCGAGAATGGCGAAGGCCACGGTTTCGGCCATGGGCCGGAACATCTTGCCCTCGATGCCGGCCAGGGCCAGCAGCGGCAGGTACACGATGAGGATGATAATTTCCCCGAACGCGGCCGAGGAGCGGATTTTGCTGGCCGCGTGGTAGGTTTCCTCGTTCATCTGCTCGGTGCTCAGGCGGTTGCCCGGCACCTGCAGCTGCCCGCCGTGCAGGCGGTGAATGATGGCCTCGACGATGATGACGGCCCCGTCGACAATCAGCCCGAAGTCAATCGCGCCCAAGCTCATCAGGTTGCCCGACACGCCGAACAGGCGCATCATGCTCACGGCAAAGAGCATGGCCAGCGGAATGACCGAGGCCACCACCAGCCCGGCGCGCCAGTTGCCCAGAAACAGCACCAGCACGAACACCACAATTAGGGCTCCTTCCAGCAGGTTCTTGCTTACCGTATGAATGGCGCGGTCCACCAGGTTGGAGCGGTCGAGAAAGGGCTCGACACTCACGCCCTCGGGCAGGGTTTTGCGGATGGTGGCCATGCGCTTCTGCACGTCCTTGATGACTTCGGCCGCGTTGGCCCCTTTGAGCATGAGCACCAGTCCGCCGGTTACTTCGCCCTGGTCGTTGAGGGTCATGGCCCCGTAGCGCACGGCCGCGCCGTAGCGTACTTCGGCGACGTCGCGCACGAGCACGGGCAGGCCGGTGCTCGTGCTGCGGACGACGATGTTGCCGATGTCGGCCGGCGAGGTGGCCAGGCCTTCGGTGCGGATGAAGGCGGCCGTGGGGTTCTGGTCGAGGTAGGCCCCGCCGGCGTTCTGGTTGTTGCTGGCCACGGCCTGGTACACCTCGTTGACGGTGACGCCCAGCGAGCGCAGGCGCTCGGGGTCCAGGGCCACTTCGTACTGCTTGAGCAGCCCGCCGAAGCTGCTCACGTCGGCCACGCCGGGCGTGCCCAGCAGCTGCCGGCGCACTATCCAGTCCTGAATGGTTCGCAGCTCGGTGGTGTTATACTTCTTCTCGAAGCCCGGCTTGGCGCGCACCAGGTACTGGTACACCTCGCCCAGGCCGGTGCTGAGCGGGGCCAGCTCGGGGCGGCCCGTGCCGGCCGGAATCTGGCTTTCGGCCTCCTGCAGCCGCTGCGAAACCTGCGTGCGGGCCCAGTAAATGTCGGTCTGGTCCTCGAACACGACGGTGACCACCGAGAGGCCGAAGCGGGAAAAGGAGCGCACCTCGACCTGCCCGGGGATGGTGGCCATGGCCTGCTCCACGGGAAAAGATACCAGCCGCTCAATCTCCTGGGCGGCCAGCGAGGGGGCCACCGTATAGACCACGACCTGGTTGCTGGTAATGTCGGGCAGCGCGTCAATCGGCAGCCGACTGAGCGAGTAGCCGCCCCAGGCCACCAGGGCCAGGGTCAGCAGCCCGATGATGAGCTTGTTGTGAATGGAAAAATGAATCAGCCGGTCGAACATCCGCTGGTTGGGGTTAGGTCTAACGCTTCCGTGAAACCCTGCGGCCCGCTGGCTCCGGCACGGGCGGCGGGAGCAACAGGGGCATAACCGATTCAGCGCCAAGCGCCAAATTGCCCGTCACGCGCGGCGACGGGCCACCCGAAGAAGGTGGTCAGCAGGAAAAAAGGGGAAGGGTTAGGCCTGGGGCGGCTGCCACACGGACCCGAGCGCCCGCGTCGGGGCAGCCACGACCAGCCGGCCGTGCCGGAGGCTGGTGGCCCACTCGGCGGGCGGCGAATACACCACCTGGTTTGCCAGGGGCAGGGGCACCAGGGCCCCACCGCAGCAGTGGCACTGGCACAGCGGCGAGCACCAGTCGCCCAGCGCGCCGGCCCCGCAGTCGGAGTGCGAAGCGGCCACGGTGGTTTGCAGCTGGTCTTTGCACGCAGGTACTTCGTCCGTGCAGGAAAGGCACGAGAGGCAGGCGAAGTAGAAGGCAAAAAACAGGGCTAGCAGGCGCATGTGCTGGCAAAGGTAGCGAATCCGGGTATAAGGCCGGGATTTTGGGGCCGGGATTCTGGCCGATTAACGCACCCCATTGGCCTTTAGTTGCTAGGCAGGGGGGGCGTCGCGGACAGCTGATACGTCAGGGATTTCCCGTGCGGGCCCCGACGATGAACACGTTGTTGCGGCGCAGGTCGCCCTGTGTGGGGTCCACGGTGGGCAGTTGCTACACCATCTCGGTCAGACGCTCAATCTTGGCCCACGTCATGCGGCCTGCCGCAGGGTGGTTGCCCGTTACCTGAAAATACGGCAAGCCAAATAGCTACTGCAACCGGACCATAAGGTAAAAACTTCAACTAAGGCGTTAGCTGCCCGGCGTTATTTAATGGGAACTCTGGCTCTACCAGCTTGGGTGCGCTTGGTTTTACGCAACCAGCCACGCCAGGCTTCCGTGCCCTTCCAGCAGGACCACCGTGTGGTGCCAGTAGAACAGTGCGTCTCCCGGCACCGAGCGCAGCTTGTTGAGGTAGTTGAAGTCGGGATGCGGCACGAAGAAGGTGCGCGGGTCAGCGCCGGGCACTGGCCGGGGTAAGGGGGAATAGTCCTGGGTGAGCAGCCGGGCTGCGAGATGGGCCACGCGGGCGGCGGCGGCCACGGCTTGGTCTTCGCGGAACGCCCCGTCGATAACGAAGTTGCGGAAGCCGGCAATGCCCCGGCGCAGCTCGGCCGGGGCCAGTTCCTTGGCCGGGGCCCGGTTGAGTTTCATCTGGGCCAGCAGCAGGGCCGTTTGCAGGGCGTCTACCAGCACATCGGCCGCGCTGGTTTCGGTCAGGTGGCGGTAGCGCAGCTCCTTGGCCACGGTGGCGGCAAACGACTCGGCCACGGTGGCTACGTCCTGCACCTGGTCGAAGAGCACCCCTACGTCGAAGAGCTGCTTGATGATTTCCAACTCCTTGCCCTTGCCGTAGAGAATGCCGGTGGTGCGCGGGGCAAAGGCCGTGAGCTTGTCGCCGGCGATGGATTCGACGCTCGGGGCCGCTACGCGCAGGGGCTCGCCCGCCTGGTGCAGGAAGGGGGAGGCTACCGGCACTTGCAGCACCTGCGGGTAGTTGTGCTCCTCAAACAGCAAATCGATGGCGATGGACCGCTGCGGGTGCTCGGCCAGCAGCTGCTGGTCCAGGGCCGAGTCGTAGAACACGTAATAGTGGCCCCGCGGCACATCGTCCTTGTGGCTGCGGGTGGCGTCGTAGGCAAACGAGCGAAACGGGGGCTGCGCGCAAACCTGCGTCAGGGCCGCCTCAATGGCCGCCAGCTCGGCCTGGGTAACTAAATCCACGTCGACGGAAAAGCGCCGGGCCTGGCCCAGCACGAGCACCAGGCAGGTGCCGCCCTTAAATGTGAAGGGTAGCCCGGTTTCGACCAACCGCTCGACCAGGGTGAGGGCCAGAATCATTTTCTCCAGGATGGAAGGGTCCAGGCCGGGGCGCTGCTGGCAGTGGTCCATCATCCACTCGCGGGTAAAAGAAGTCGTCGTAATCATGTGGGAAGCAGCGAAGAGAGGCCCATGGCCAGCAGCAGCTCGCGCAGGGCCGGCGCTTTGCCCCGCCGCTTGGCGTAGGAAAACAAGGTGCGGGCATCGAGCCGGTACTGGCGGGCGGCCGTGCGGTAAATGGTGCGCAGCTCCTCGCCCTGGTAGGCCGGAAATAGCGTGGGGTCGCTGAGTAGGTCCACCAGCAGCTTCTCCAGGCGCGGCACGGGCACGTCGGCCACGCGCTGCACGGGGGCGCGGCTCACCAGCGGCAGCACCAGTACGGCGTCGGGGGTTTCGGCCACGTACAGCTCCAGCACGCGGGCATCGGGCTGCAAAAACACGCGCCCCCCCAGCCGGTCTTTCAGGGCGTAGTAAGTTGATTGCAGCGCCTCGGGCTCCACTTCTACCAGCTGCACCGTGCGCATCAGTTGGTGGGTGGCGAAGTCGTTCAGCCACTGCGTGGTCCACGCGCAGCCACTGCTTAGGAATAACTCGGTCGCCACGGCCTGCCACAGGCTCGCCAGCTCCGGCGGCACCGTCGGGGTGAAGTCGGCTCCCAAGGCCCCACCCGGTAGGGCATATACGCCCCGGCCCGCGTGCGCCAGCTGGTTGCGCTGGGTCAGCCGATGCAGGTACACGTCGAGCGTGGCCTGCTTAAGCGTCGGGTTCAGCGTGGCCACCCGCGCCAGCAGCTCCTTACGGGAAAGCACGGGCTGAGTGCCGAACCAATCCGGAAGCCGAGCCTCTACGGTTGCCAGGAAGTGCTCGTCAGACGAATGCATGATGCAAGATAAGCCAATAATGCCAAAAAGTGGCATATCTTTCAGGCCACTTTAAGCCTATGCGCTGAGTGGTTACCCGCAATGCGGCTAGGTCCAGCGTGGTAAAGGATAGGGAAGCGGCCAGGTCGGCCGCACAAAGTAAATCGCTGGCTCAGGCCGTTATGAATAATTTTTTGCGTCATATCGCCTCGCCGGACGGCTCGTATCGTCCTTATTCAGGTACTTCATTGATTGAGGCTGGGCTGTTGCGGGCTCGCAAAAACTGGTGCCTGAGTGCATTGGGACTGCTACCCCGGGCCATGGGAGGCGCTGACCTGTGCCCGCTGGCCCCGCTGCACGGACTGCCTTTTGAAGAAACCAAGCTGCGCGAAATTCTGGGCCCGGTACCTGCCGCGTAGCGCGGTTCCTAGAGTAATCCGGGGCTGGAAAATCTGCTGAACTTAGCCGAGTTCGCCGCACCTTTGCCCGATGACTATTCTGCTCGTAGAAGATGAAACCAGTCTGGCCTCGTTCATTCGCAAGGGAATTGAAAGCGAGGGCTACGATATCAAAGTGGCGTTTGATGGCCTGATTGGGCAGCGCCTCTTCGACCAGCAGCCATTTGACGTCGTGGTGCTCGACGTGAACCTGCCCGGAATGAATGGCTTTGAGCTGTGCCGCTACATCAAGCAACACTCTCCGCGTCAGGCAGTGCTGCTGCTCACGGCGCTCGATGGCTTGCAGGACAAGGAAACCGGCTTCGGCGCGGGGGCCGATGATTACCTCACCAAGCCCTTCGAGTTTCGGGAGCTGTTGCTGCGCATCCGGGCCCTGGCGCGCCGGGGAGCGGCTTATGGTGGGCTGCACGCGGTATTGCGCGTGGCCGACCTGGAGCTGGATACTGACGCGCGCACCGTGACGCGCGCCGGCCAGCGCATTGAACTCACCACCCGCGAGTATTCGCTGCTCGAATACCTGATGACCAACAAGGGCCGCACCGTGAGCCGCATCGACATTGCCGAGAAAGTGTGGGACCTGCACTTCGACACCAATACCAACGTCATCGACGTGTACATCAATTTTTTGCGCAAAAAGATTGACAAGGGCTTCGGCCAGAAGCTCCTGCACACGGTGGTAGGCGCAGGGTACTTATTGCAGGGCTAGGCAATGCAGATAAAACACAAGCTCCTGCTTTGGTTCGCGGCACTGGTCAGCGGTCTGCTGCTAACGTTCTCGTACTACGTTTATGTGAATACGGCCCAGTTTCGGCACCACTCCTTCGTGGAGCGGCTAGCCCGCAAAGCGGCCGTGACGCGACAGATTGTGGCCCTCGACGACTCCATTGCCGGTAGCATGCTGGCCTCACTACCCGAGCAGGCTGAGCAAGTGTATACCCCGGCGGGCCGCCGCCTCTACGCCAGCCCCGGCACCGATTACGCCCCCTCGGCTGGGTTGCTGGTGCGGGTGCGGCAGCGGGGCCAGATGAGCTTTACCTACCAGCTCCCCGGTCATGCGCATCCCAAAGAAGGGGTAGCCCTGGCGTACCGCCGCCCCGACGCCGAGGGGCAGTACGTGGCCATAGTCACGGCCTACGACCAAGAAGGCTACGCCCAGCAGCAAATGCTCTTTAACTCTTTTCTATATGGCAACCTGGCGGCCGTGGCGCTGGTGGCAGCGCTGGGGCTGTTTTTTGCCACGCGGGCGCTGGCGCCGCTAAATTTCCTGCTCCGGCAGCTGAGGGCTGATACTGCGCGGGCGCAGCCCTTCCGGCTGCGGCCCCTAAACCCGCGCGACGAGGCCGGAACTCTAGCGGCAGCCTTCAATGACCTGCTAACCCGCCAGGAAGAGCTGGTCGAGAGCCAGCGGGCCTTCATCTCGCACGCCTCGCACGAGCTGCGCACGCCGCTCACGACTATCAAAGGCTGGCTGGAAACGTCGCTGGCTTACGATTCGGAGGTGGCTAGCCTCAAGAAGGGCATCGGGCTGGCCGTGGCGGGGCTGGACCGACTCACGGCCCTAGCCAACGGCTTGCTCTACCTGGCCCGGCTGGACAGCGCTACCCCCCTCGACGGCCAGCCCGTGGAGCTGGTCGATGTACTGCTCGACGTAGTGAGTAGCGCCCAGCACCAGCACCCCGGCCAGCCCGTGGACCTTGACATCAGCCCCGAAGTGGATGCGCAGCCCCACACGCCACAGTTGCTGGGTAATGCGCAACTGCTGCGCACGGCCCTGGGCAACCTCGTGGATAACGCCGCCAAGTATTCCAGTGGCCAGCCCGTGACGCTGTGCCTAGAAATGGAAGGCCCCGCCACCGTGCGGCTGCTCATCGAAGACCGGGGCCCCGGTATTGCGTCCGACGAGCAGGAGCGCATCTTTCAGCCCCTCACCAGGGGCCGCGCCGTGGGCGAGGTGCCCGGTTTTGGCATCGGGCTGACGCTGGCCCAGCGGATTATACTGCTGCACCAGGGGCAACTGCAGCTGCGGCCCCGGCTTGGCGGTGGCACCGTGGCCGAGGTGCAGCTACCCCTGCGGCCCGCCCAGGGCGTGTAGGCTGCTCGCTACCAGTAGGCTTTAATAACTTTTAATTTAGTTTTAATGTCAGTATAATAGGGTTGGGGGACGTTTGGGGCATGAATCTGACTTCTGCCTTTTTTTCTCGCGGCTGCCGGCTGGCCGGACCAGGCTTGCTGCTGGCCGGGCTGCTGGCCCTGAGCCAGCCTAGCCGGGCGCAGCAGCCCCGCGAACTGCCGCAGCTGCCCCGGCCCCTGACCCTGCCGGTGGCCCTGAAACTGGCCCAGGACAACTACCCGGCACTGCGCGCCAAGCAAGCCGCCGTGCGCGCCGCCCAGGCTGATGTACGCACCAACCGGTCGGCCTTTTTACCGCAGGTTACAGCCCAGGCCCAGGGTGTGAACTCGACCATGAACCAGGTGCGGGGAGCGTTTATCGGGGGGGTAGCGATTCCGATTTCGGGGGGTATTAAGACGACTTCCTACAGCGGGACCACCAACTTTTCGAGCCTGGCCGCCCTCACCATTGAGTGGCCGGCGGTGACGTTTGGCCGCTACCGGGCCGACGAAAGCCGCTCCGAGGCGGCCGTGTCGGCGGCCCAGGCCGACTACGACCAGGCCGTATTCGAGTACCAAGCCCAAGTGGCCGATGCCTACCTACTTGCGCTGGGCGCGGAAAAGTCGGTAGCCCTGCAGCGCGCCAACGTGCAGCGGGCCGAGGCCCTGGCCACGGTCATCCGGGCCGGCACGCGCTCCGGCATCCGCGCCGGCATCGATTCGGCCACGGCCAACGCGGAGGTAGCCCGCGCCCGCTTGCAGGTGCTGGCCGCCCGGCAGCAGGCCCGCGAGCAGCGCACCCGCCTGGCCGGCCTGCTGGGCCAGCCTAACCAGGAAGTGCAGCTTGACTCGATGCAGTTCTACGCCCACCTGCCCCAGACGGCGGCCGGCCCGCCGGCTGGCGACACGGCCCGCGCCAACAACCCGCTGCTGCGCGCCTACGACCGCCGCATCGCCGCCAGTCAGGCCCAGGAAAAGCTGTTCAGCGCCAATAAGCGCCCTAGCCTGAACCTGCTGGCCTCGACCTGGGGCCGGGGCTCGGGCGTGCACGACGCCACCGACGACCACGGCAATTTTATCATTGACTCCTCGCCGGGGGCAGGCCTACCCCTCAAGGCCTACGACTACATGCTGGGCGCTACCCTTACCTGGCGCGCCACCGAGCTGATTCACTCCGGCCGGGCAGCCCAGGCCCAGCGCATCCGCACCGAGCAGGCCCGCGCTGACTACGACCAGCAGGCCCTGCAGCTGGCAACCCAGGTGCGCAATGCTACCCTGCAAGTGGAAATAGCCCGCCAAACGGCCCTGGAAGCACCGCTGCAGCTGGCGGCCGCCCGCCAGGCCTACGGCCAGGCCCGCGCCCGCTACGACGCCGGCCTCGACAACCTGCTCGTGCTCACCCAGGCCACCGAAGTACTTAATCGGGCCGAAACCGACCAAGCCCTGGCCACCAATAATCTCTGGCGCGCCGTGCTGCTGCAAGGCGCCGCCAGCGGCAACCTGGGCGGGTTGCTGGGTCAATTATAAGCTACTCGCTATTAACACCTACTCATGATAAAAACCGCATTAGCCCGCCCGATTGCCGTTATCGTGGCCCTGCTGGGGGTCATCGTCTTCGCAGCGATGTCGCTGGGGCGCATCCCGATTGACATTTTTCCGCGGCTCAACCTGCCCACCATCTACATTGCCCAGCCCTACGGCGGGATGACGGCGGCCCAGATGGAAGGATTCATCGCCACCCGCTACCAGAACCAGATGCTCTACGTGTCGGGCATCAAGGACGTGGAAGTGAAGAACGTGCAGGGCCTGTGCCTGGTCAAGTGTACCTTCTATGAGGACATGAACATGGCCCAGGCCGCCGGCGAAGTTGCCAACCAAGTGAGCCGCGTGATGACCTACATGCCGCCCGGCACCCAGCCGCCTACGGTGGTGCGCTTCGACGCTTCGTCTTTGCCGGTGGGCGAGCTGGTGTTCAGCAGCACCTCGGCCTCGCTGGGGCAGATGCAGGATTTGGCCTCAACCCGCATCCGGCCCTTGTTCTCGCAGATTCCGGGCGCCTCGGCCCCGCCGCCCTTCGGCGGCAACGAGCGCACGGTGGTGGTGCGCGTCGACCCCGAGAAGATGAAGAGCTACCAGCTCACGCCCGACGAAATCGTGTCGGCCATCGTCAAGAACAATCAGGTGTCACCGGCCGGCTCGGTGGGCATGGGCGACTACATGGTGATGACCCCCAGCAACACGGTGTTGGACAAAATCCCGGACTTTCTCAACATCCCGCTGCGGCAGGGGGTAGGGCCCACGGTGTTCATTCACGACGTGGCCACGGTGGAGGACGCCACCGACATTCCGGTGGGCTACGCCCTCGTGAACGGCAAGCGCTCGGTCTACATCCCGGTCACGAAGTCGGCCGATGCCTCCACCATGAGCGTGGTGAACGCGCTCAAGGCCAAGCTGCCCGAAATGCGGGCGCTGCTGCCCGATAATATCCAGCTCAGCTACGAGTTTGACCAGTCGGTGTACGTGAGCCAGGCCGTGCACAGCCTGGCCTTTGAAGGGGGGCTAGGGGCCCTGCTTACGGGCCTGGTGGTGTTCCTGTTTTTGGGCGATTTGCGCTCGTCGATTATCGTGATTCTCACCATTCCGGTGTCGATTCTGACGGCCATTCTGCTGTTGCAGCTCACCGGGCAGACCATCAACATCATGACCCTTTCGGGCTTGTCGTTGGCCATCGGTATCTTGGTAGACCAGGCCACGGTGGTGATTGAGAACATTCACCAGCACCAGGAAATGGGTAAAACCAAGTCCAGGGCCATTCTGGACGCCAGCCAGGAAGTGTCGTTTCCACTGCTGCTCATCACGCTCAGCATCCTGGCCGTGTTCGCGCCGGCTTTCCTGATGAATGGCGTGCCGCGCGGCATGTTTATCCCGCTCTCGCTCTCGGTGGGTTTTGCCATCATTGCTTCCTATACCCTGTCGCAAACTTTCGTGCCGGTAGTGGCCAACTGGTGGCTCAAGGGTCACGAGCACACCTCCCAGCACGAGTTGAGTCTGCTGCCCGACCTGAAGCAGCCCCGCGAGGTAAGCCAGGAAGGCTACGAGGTGCACCACCAAAAAGAAGTAAAAGGCTTCGAGCGCGTCAAGCTGGCCTATTTGGGCATTCTGGACCGGCTGCTGCGCCATCGGGCGCTGGTGGGCACGGTATACGGCGTGGTCTGCGCGGCCGTCATTGGGGTGTGCTTCTACTTTATCGGGCAGGACATGATGCCCAAAATCACCCACTCCAAGCAGTTTCAGGTGCGCCTGATTGCGCCCGAGGGCATGCGCATCGAGCGTACGGAGGAGCGCACCAAGGAGGTTATCAGCCTCATTCAGCAGATTGTGGGGCCGAAGAACGTGGCCATTACCTCGGCCTTCGTGGGCATGACGCCGAGTTCCTACGGCACCTCGGCGCTCTACGTCTTCAATGCCGGCCCCCACGAAGCCGATTTGCAGGTGAACCTAGCCGAGGACTATAAAGTGCAGAACCTCGACGACCTTAAGGACAAGATTCGCCAGGCCGTGCACCAGCACCTGCCCGACGTGCAGCTCAGCTACGAGCCCATCGAGCTGACCGATAAAATCATGAGCCAGGGTGCCCAAACGCCGATTGAAATCCTGGTAGGAGGGAAGAGCCTGCAGGACGGCAAAGGCTACGCCGATAAGCTGGTGGCCCGGCTCAAGCAGATTCCCTACCTGCGCGACGTGCGGGTAAACCAGCCCCTTAGCTACCCCACGGTGCAGATTGACGTGGACCGGGCGCGGGCCGCGCAGTTCGGCCTTACCCCCGACCAGATTGCCAAGTCGCTGGTGGCGGCCACTTCTTCCAGCCGCTTCACGGCCAAGAACCTGTGGCTTGACCAGAGCAAAGGCTTTGCCTACCAGGTGCAGGTCCAGCTGGCCTCACAGGACATGAAAACCCAGGCCGACATGCAAAACCTGCCGTTGGTGCCGGGCCAGCTGCGCCCCACGCTGGGCGACGTGGCCACCCTGCACACCGCCAACGTGCCCGGCGAGTTCGACCGCATCGGCCCGCGCCGCATCGTGACCGTTTCGGCCAACATCGACCATAAAGACCTGGGCACCGCCACCCGCGACGTGCAAAAAGCCATCAAGGCCGTAGGTGAGCCGCCCAAGGGCTCGGTGGTGCAGCTACGCGGCCTGGCCCAGCTGCTGACCGAAACGCTAAGCAGCCTGCAAACCGGCCTGGGGCTAGCCATCGTGGTGATTTTCCTGCTGCTGGCCGCCAACTACCAGTCACTCAAAGTGGCGGGGGTAGTACTCGTGACGGTACCAGCGGTGCTGGCGGGCTCGCTCTTGCTGCTGCTCGTCACGGGCCAGACCCTGAACCTGCAATCGTACATGGGCATCATCATGTCGGTGGGGGTGTCGGTGGCTAATGCCGTGCTCATCGTCACCAACGCCGAGAGCCTGCGTCTGCGCTACCGCGACGCCCTGGCCGCCGCCCGCCTGGCCGGCGCCGCCCGCTTGCGCCCGGTGCTCATGACTTCAATTGCGATGGTGGCCGGCATGTTGCCCATGGCCTCCGGCCTGGGCGAGAGCGGCGAGCAGTCGGCCCCGTTGGGGCGCGCCGTGATTGGCGGCCTGCTGGCCTCCACGGTGGCTGCCCTCTTTATTCTGCCGGTCGTGTTCGCCGCCGTGCAGCGCAAAACCACCTTCGTGTCGGTGTCGCTCGACCCCGACGACCCGGAGAGCGCCAACTTCGACGGCAACGAGGCGCCCGCCACCGAGCACAGCCTGCGCGAGCAGCCGGTGCTTGCCTAATCTTTTTGAACCAGTATTCTTTCCCTGATATGAACTTCCCCGCTTTTTCCCTGCGCTGGCTGGCCGGCCTGAGCCTCACGGCCGCCGCCGCTACCCTCGGGGGCTGCAACGCGACCGATGCCACCCAGGAGGGCCAGTCGGCGGCTACTGAAAAAACGACCTCGCCGGTGTCGGCCGATGTGCGCTACGACGCCGTGCGCGTCACGGCCACCCAGCCCGCCCAGAGCCTGAGCTTACCCGGCGAGCTGGACAGCTACTTCCAGACCGACATCTTCCCCCGCGTAAGCAGCTACGTAAAAGTGCTGCGCGCTGACATTGGCGACCACGTGCGCCAGGGCCAGGTACTGGCCGAGCTGGACGCGCCCGAGCTGACCGCCGCCCTGAGTGAGGCGCGCTCTAAGCAAAGCGTAGCCCAGGCCAGCTTCCAGGCCAGCCGCGGCACCTTCCGCCGCCTGCGCCAAACGGCCCGTACCGCCGGGGCCGTGTCGCCACTAGCCCTCGACCAGGCCCGGACCCAGGCCACCAGCGACAGCCTGAATGTGGTAGCTGCCCGCTCGCACTACCAGGCCGCCGCCCAGATGGCCGCCTATCTGCGCATTACGGCCCCCATGGCCGGCGTGATTACCGAGCGCACGGCCTCGCCGGGGGCCCTGGTGGGGCCCGGTGGGCAGAGCACTATCCCTCTGTTTCGGCTCAAGCAGCTCAGCCGCCTGCGTTTGCGCGTGGCCGTGCCCGAAGCCTACGTGGGGGATATTCACGCCGGCTCGCCGGTGCAGTTCAACGTGCGCACGTTTCCGGGCCAGAATTTTACCGGCAAGATTGACCGGGTGGCCGGCAACGTGACGCCCGGCACCCGTGCTGAAACGGTCGAAATCGATATTGCCAACCCCGGCGAAAAGCTGAAGCCGGGGATGTTCGCCTCGGCCAACATCCCCATCAAGTCGCCGAAGAGCAGCCTGTACGTGCCCAAGTCGGCCGTGGTAAGCACGGCGGAGCGTACCTACGTCATCCGGGTAGCGGGTGGTAAAACTGAGTTGGTTGACGTGCAGAAGGGCGACGAAAACGCCGGCCAGGTGCAGGTATTTGGCTCCCTGAAAGCCGGGGATGTAGTGCTGAAAGCCGGCAATGAGGAAATCGGTAAGAACGAGCCTGTGCAGGTAGCCATGGCCAACCATTAAGAGATGGATACTTCCGCCCCCCAATGCTAATCCTATTAACTACCAACACTTCTCGCCCCGACCATGTGGTGGACCTACGCCCTACTTTCCGCTGTCTTTACCGCTTTGACCGTCGTACTGGCTAAGGTGGGTATGCGCGGCATCGATTCGAGTCTAGCCACCGCCATTCGCTTGGTCGTGGCGCTGGTGATGGCCTGGGGGGTAGTCTACTGGCGGGGCAGCCTGGGGCAGTTGGGGGGCCTCACCCGCAGCAACTGGCTGTTTCTGGGAGCTTCGGGGCTGACACTGGGGATTTCGTGGCTCTGCTATTTCAAAGGCCTGCAGTTGGGGCAGGTATCGCAGGTGGTGCCGGTCACCAAGCTTAGCGTTGCCCTGGCCCTGGTGATGAGCGCCTTTCTGCTGGGAGAAAATCTGAGTCGGCTCAGCAGTCTGGGCGCGCTCCTGATTGTGGCTGGCACGGTGTTGATGATTATCTGATTTATTACTAAATCAGGTGGCCCTGGTTACTAGTTATGATTTTAGCGCGCCGCAGCCCTGTTTGGAAGCAACTCGCTTACCTTCTGTACAAAATTTTTAATGAAGGCCATTTTTCAGCGTTTTCTATGTGCTCGCGAGCAGTAGTAGCCAAGCGCACGGTCCACCCGCTAGGTAGTCCCCTGGGCAGTGCCTGGGTGGGGGGGCTTGCCGTCATCCTCTTTGTATTGGCCGGCGAACCCTGCCGGGCCCAAGCCGGGCCGGCCGCTGGCCCGACTACTGCTTACTCGGGTACCCTGACCCTCACGGGGGGAGTAGGGGCCCCCTACGGGTGCGGCCTGGACTACGGCCGCCTGGTCGTCCGGAACCTGGAAGCTACCGTGGGGGCGGGCTATGACCTGAGCGGCTTCAAGGCCGGTATCGGGGCGAGGTATTACCTGTGGGGCGCAGCGCGGGAAGCAAAATTTGCTACGTTTGTCGGGGCCAACGTGAGCTACTGCGCCGGGCGCGGGTCCCTGGCCCTGCTAACGCACGAGGACCACCTGTATTTCCGCGACGATACCGCCCAAATCCGCATTCGCTCCTGCGTGGTGGGCCGCCTGCGCGCTGGCCTGCACTGGCAGCCGGGCGCGCGGCTGGGCCTCACCACGGCCCTGGGCTACGGCCTGGTGCTAGGGCCCGACCCCGTGCAGTACTTGAGCAGCGCCTATCCTACCGAAGGCATGCGGGCCGTTGTGGCTACCCGCCGCCCCAATAGCCTGGAGCTTTCGCTCGCCCTGTCGCTGCGCATAGGGCACTTGGCTGTGCGGTGAGTTGGTATGCTGCGTTTGCTACCCAGCGGCTAGTGCGCTTGCCCTTTCTGCCACAGCAAGCAGTAGCGCTGCTGACTTTCGAGCAGTAGCTGGCTAGCGACTGTGCCTGCCGTTGAGTTGTTGAGCACAAGGCCTCTGCATGCTTTCCTCCTTCCTATGCCACCCACTCCTGCCTTCACTGACCACCTCTCGCTTTCCGACCGACTGGCGCTGCAACGCACCCGGCTAGCCAATGAGCGAACCTTGCTCACCTACGTGCGCACCAGCTTGGCATTGGTGGGCTTTGGGCTGGCACTATTACAGTTTCACCCGGAGCGGGGTGGCCGGCTCGGCTACACGGCACTGGCCGTCGCGACAGTGGTCTTGACGGTAGGCTTGCTGCGCTTTCGGGTGCATCGCCGGCAGCTGACCGCCTGCCAGTCGCTGGCGGGCTAGCCAGCATAAACCGCGCTGGCTCACACCACCACGAACGTATCGTGCGGATGCACCACCAGGGGGCGGTGCTGCTTCAGAAACGCGCGCATGGCGGCCACGGCGTGCCGGCCGGTTTTTGGCGGTTGCAGCCAAACTGGGGCGGCACGCCCTGCGAGGTGATGAAGGCGGCCGTGTAGGTCCGCTCCGGGTCCAGGGGCTGGTCCTGCACGAACGCCGTTTACAGGCGGCGGCCCTTGGGGTTTTCGGCCTTGAAATAGGCTTTCAGCCCTAACGAGCGCTTCACGTAGCCGCCCATCTGGTGCAGCGGGTTTTGGCTATAAGTGCCTTCGAGGTTCTTTTTCAGCATCTCGCGCAACTCCCCGATTGGGGCCGCGACCAGGGCGGGCACGTTATGCGCATTGGGAAACGAGCTGCCCCCGACGTTGAACACGTTGCTGCGGCGGAAATCGCCCTGTGTGGGGTCCACGGTGCCCAGGGCGGTGTTGGTGAGCCGGCCGGTGCTGCGCATGACAGGCCCCGCCAATTTCCGCAGAAAGGCCGGGCAGCTGCCGCGCGTCGGCCCGCTCCCGGGCTAAGTCGAGGGCGCAGGCGTGGTCGCCCAGCAGAAAATCCATGGCTTCGAGCACCGTCACGCGAGAGCCCTCAATCATCGTCGAATGCGCCGTAACCATCACTTGGCTGAGTTGCTGGGTCAGGCGCTCAATCTCGTCCCACGTCATGCGGCCTGCCGCCAGGTGGCCGCCCGCAGCGCCGCCACGTCCACCGTGGCTAGGGGCGGGGGCGTGGCCAGGCCCGCACCGTGAATCAGGTCGCTGGCCCAGGCCGCCAGGTCGTGGGCGTAAATCATGCGCCGCCTCGCCTCGTCCTGGTACTCGGTTTTGCCGCGCATGAAGGCTTCCAGGCTCGGCCGTAGCGCCGCCGGCACCTCCACCAGTGCCTGGTCGGGATGGGTGGGGCTGAGCAGCGAGTTCAGGTAATCCCGCAGGGCCTGATATGCAGCTTGGCTGGCAGAAGTCATGGATTAATGGATAGTGAGCACGCGGCTGAAAGCGTTACCAAAAGTAGCAAATCCACGGCTAATGCCCATGCTGAGCGATGCGGTAGCCGCTTTTACGGAGAGAAGATAGTGGGGCGAACCGCTCTGGGCCGGGCTGTGCGGGGCTCCGGCGATGACTTCGGTCCTGCGGACTGAACCCCTTCCATCCCTTTCGCGAACCAAAGAAAAAAGCCGGGCGGCCAATTCATGGCGATGTCAGCGGACAGCGGGCGGAAAATACCTGAGCGGGACGAATAAAGAACAAAAGGGAAAAATCAGAATCCATGCCAAAAAGACCGATATAAAACGCAATAATTGACGCTTTAATTTACATATTATTGAAACATTAATGCGGGTTTTTGCGTTTAAATAGTATAAGCAGCAAGCATAAAATCAACCTATTAAGCCATGAAAAAGCCCGCTCCTTTCGCTCCCCGCCCCGACGTGTACGAAATCATTACCAACCGCATTATTCTGGCGTTGGAAAACGGCGTTACCCCGTGGAAACAGCCGTGGAATGCCGCCCACGGCGCGCCGCGCAACTACCGCAGCAAGCACGTGTATCAGGGCGTTAATGCCCTGCTGCTGGGAATGCTGGAGTATGAGCACCCGTATTTTCTGACCTACAATCAAGCCAAGGAGTTGGGCGGGCAGGTGCGCCGGGGCGAGAAGGGCATGCCGGTGGTCTTCTTCACCGTGACCAAAAAGGAGGACGGTAAGGGCGAGGAGAAGAAAAAGGCTTTTCTGAAATATTCCACGGTGTTCAACGTGGCCCAGATTGACGGCGTGGCGTGGAGTTTTCCCGAGCTGCCCAGCCGCGAGCACACGCCCGAGCAGGCCGCCGAGCAGGTGTTGGCCGGTTACATGGGGGGCCCCCGCGTGCTGCACAAGGGCAGCGAAGCCATGTACCGCACCAGCACCGACACCGTGACCATGCCCGAGGCCAGCGACTTCCACACGGCCGAGGACTATTACCACACCCTGTTTCACGAGCTGACTCACTCCACCGGCCACGCCAAGCGGCTGGACCGGGCCACGCTCACCGAACTAGCCGCCTTTGGCAGCGAAACCTACGCCAAGGAAGAGCTGGTGGCCGAGTTGGGGGCCTCCTTCCTGAGCCACGCGGCCGGGCTGGACTTAACCCGCACCGAGCCCAGCAGCGCCAGCTACCTCGCCAACTGGCTGCAGGCCCTGCGCAACGACAAACAGCTGATAATTTCCGCCGCCAGTCAGGGCCAGAAAGCTGCCAACCACATTCTGGGCATCGTGCCCAGCTACGAAACGGAGGAAGCCCCCAGTGCCGAAGTCGCTTCGGAGTAAGGCCAATGGCCGCCCGGTGGAGCTATTCCGTCGGGCGGCCACCGGAGCGGGCAACAAAAGGAAATTGCAATTGCAAAAAGGCAATTGTTAAGGCTATACAAAAGGGAAAAATTGGTCTGCTACAATACCCATCGTGGTTGCTTATATGGTCAATAATTATCACTTTAATTTAAATAAAATTGAAACATTATTGCACGGTTTTGCGTTTAATAAGTATAAGCAACGAACGATAAAACAGCTCTTTATCCATGGTTGACGAAGCTTTTGATTTAGCCCCCGGTGAAGTATGGGCCGACCGGTTTGACCCCGCCGACGAAGCGCCCAGTTCACCTCCGGTAGTATCCGCCGCTGAGCTGGCGGCATGGGAGGCCGCCCCCTGGTTTTAGCCGGTCTTTTCACCTCAAACCCCTTTTTAGTATGAACACTCCCGCCCCTTTTCGCCCCGCCCGTCGCATTCCCGCCGCCCGCTTAGCCCGGCTCCGCGCTGCCCACGCCGCTCAGCGCCAGGCCCGCGAGGATGCCTGGCAAGCCCGGGAGGATGCCACGGCGCAGCTGACCAATCCGGTGCCTGAGTTTGAGGCCGCGCCCCGCTTAACGATGCTACCCGGTGGGCTGCATTGGTCGGCTCAGCAACCCGTGCCAGCAGTCGGGACGACGGTAACGGTGAACCGCGACGGCCACCCGGAGCGGGCCGAGGTGAAAGGCTACACCCACGCCGCCGGCTTTCTGGGACTGGTCACCGAAACCACCCATCACGCCAAAACTGCCAGCCGCCGGAAGCGCAGCAGCCCCCGCGCCGGCGTGGTATTTGGCAGCCAGCTAGCCCTGGCTGCCTAGCCCCCGGCCCAACTTCTCCCTACTCCCTTTTCCCCTTCGATATGATAATCCCAGCCCCCGCCGCCAAGCAGCCCCAAATTAGCCCCCTTGCTTGGGCCGGCGCCCCCGAGCAGTGCCCGCAGTGGGTAGGATTCCCCACCCGCGCCGGCTTACCGGCTGGCCTCCAATGGTCGGGTAGGGGCGAGGTGCCTGCCATCGGTACCCGCGTTCACATCTACATGAATGGCATCGGCCCCGCCGAGGTGAAAGCGTACTTTCACGCGGAGGGCTATTTAGGGGTGCTTTGCCAGCCGGATAAGATGCCGGAACATCTGGCGAAGCACGGCGTAACGCTGGGGCATTTTTTCGGCCGGGAGCTGGAACCCTACACGCCCGGCCCTGCTGCGCCGGCCCAGGTCCCCGAAGTGGTAGGAATCAGCTCGCAGGAGTACCGGGTGATTCCGGCCCCGCTCTATTACCGCCACCTGCACACCGGCCGCATTACGGTGGTGTACGGTGGACTGGCCGACTATTACGGTTTCTATGAAGTAGAAGCATTCATCGGCACGGACAGGCAGAACGCCGCCCAGCTGGCCGACCCTGCCAACTGGCAGGAGATTCCTGAGCACCATAAGCTAGAGGTTCACGAGGCCAGCCACGAGCGCAAGGGCCCGCAGATTTTCGCCCTTCGCGCCGGCACGGCCGACCAGGTGGACTACCTGACCGCGCAGTTCCCTGGCCCGTTCCGCCTCCCCGGCCGCGAGGCGTACACGTTCGACCAGTATGACACGCTGAGCGCCCTGGCCGAGGCCATGAAGGAGCAGGGCCAACAGTTCCGGGGCCGCATCGTGGAGAAAAACGAGTGGCGGACGTGGGTAGCGTTTGAGGAAGAAATGGACGGCAGCGGGGAGTGCCCGTGGGAACGGGTACAGCTCGATTTGGGCCAGCTGCCGCTCGACAGCTACGCCTACATTTCGGGCCGCCGGGCCACGGCCGAGGAAGGCGAGGGCAACGGCCGGGTAACGCTCTGGCAGCAGCCCAGCGGACAGTACTACGTGGAAACCGAGCCCCGCTTTCACTATGGGCACAATTACCCCACCCTGACCCCGCTAACGCTGACCCAGGTGCAGGCGCGGTATGCCTTCGAGTTCACGCCCAACGGCCAGGAGCCCGCGCCGGCCGAGCACGGCGACTGGATTCCCGAGTACCCGCCCCAGCAGGAAGACGAGCTGGCCGACAATCAGGACAGCCCCGAGTACCCGGAGTACCCGGCCGACGAGCTGCGCGACTAGCCTCACTTTTTACAATTGCAAAATCTTATGTTACCGAACCTCCCCGCCATCGAAACCCACGCCGGCCGCATTGCCATTGGGGCTACCGTCCGCAGCACCCGCTACCGCAACGTGCAGGGCCTGGTGACCGCCATTTACTGGAACGGCTACCACTACGCCATCCAGGTAAACGACCGCCACAGCGACGACGCGGGCCAGTACGAGCTGCTTTCTGAAAATACACACCAGGGCTTTAACTACGTCAATCCGAATACCCAGCAGGTCCTAAGCGGCCAGTTCGAGGTACTGCTGCCGGGGCAGGGGGACCGGATATATTTTGCCGACTCCGCCGAGCAGGCCATTGCCCTGCTGGCGGCTACCATCGGTCTGCGTGACCAGGCCCGCGAAGTCGAGTACCTGAAGCAGCGGGCCGCGGCCGGCCCGGTGGACGAACTGCGTTGGCGCGGGCAGGCCGTGGGCAGTTTCGTTGGCCAGCTCGCTTACGTGAGCACCGGTACCGGCAAGCAGCATCCCGCGCCCAGGTTTTTGGTGGGCCAGCAGGTGCATTTTTTCAGCCCCCACACCATCCACACGGTTAGCGGGCTGGCTCTGTACAAGGACCGCCTGAACTACGGCCAGACCCAGTGGCACTACTTCTACGAAGGAGCTAAGGGTACCCATCACCCCATGAGCGAGGCCAACACCACGGCCGCGCCGGCAGATTTGGCTGCGTAGCCATCGTTTTACAATTGCAAAATCAGCAGCTCTTTTCCCCCTTTTGTTATGGCTTACCCAACCCCCCAGGAAATCACGGCGAAGGCCGCTGCCAAAGGTTTTCGCGTTGGCGCTTACGTTCACATGAGCACCCGGAACGCCGACACGGCCGCGCCCATCCGCGAGTTCAGCAGCATCAACGGCCAAGTGCAGGCCGTTTGGATGAACGGTGCTTGCCGCACCCTGCTGGGCGAGTTACGCCTGAGTGCCCAGCACCGCTTGCCCTACCAGTTCCCGGCCGGCTATGACTTCCTGACCAGCCCGCAGCTCGTAGCCGAGGCCAGCCGCCAGACCGGCAGCACGGCCACCGGCACTTTCACCGCCGTCAGGGTGAAGGGCTATGGCACCGAGGCCGCGGATACGTGGGTAACTACCGACCCCCGCCCCGAGCACGAGGGCTCGGTTTACCGGAGCTTACGGTTACAGCCCGCGCCGGCACCCTTCGCAGAACTGAGCCCAAATATGGAATTTCTGTTGGCTGGCCAGTCGGTCACACCAGCCGACGTGGCGCACTGGCTCGATGCCGACACGAAGCAAGCAGCGAAGCTGTTCAAGGAAATGCAGCGCATCTACGGCCCTAAGCCCACAATGGTAGACTTAGGTTTGTTCAGTTGTGCTACCGAACTGGCCCCGATGGTGGGTAGCATAATGCAGGCCAGGAAGCAGGCCCAGGGCCGGTAGCCCCGCCCGCCTGAGCACTAAAAGAAAGTTGGCCTCGGTTAAAAGTTCCCCGGTCAGCTGACCGGGGCGCTTGCGCTCGGGAACCGGTGGCCGCCGACAAAAGGAGAAGCCAGGGTATTATTCAATCCCTATTACTGAAGTGCGCCAGCGGGCAGAACGGAACCGCTAGCCCAGGTACGGTTTCAGTGCCTTCGAGCGTGTAGTATGCTTGAGGCGTCGAATGGCTTTTTCCTTAATCTGCCTAACCCGCTCGCGGGTCAGGCTAAACGTTTCGCCAATCTCTTCCAAGGTCAGCGCCGTGTGGCCGTTCAGCCCAAAATGGAGCGTTACGACATCGGCCTCGCGCATAGTGAGGGTCGAGAGGGCCCGCTGGACTTCCCGGCGCAGGGAGTCGTTGAGCAAACCGGCATCGGGGCTTTCCGCGTCCTCATTCTCCATTACGTCGAGCAGGCGGTTTTCCTCGCCCTGCACGAAGGGTGCATCCATGGAGACGTGTCGGCCCGAGATTTTGAGCGTGTCCACTACTTCCGAGGTGCTCAGTTCCAGCAGTTCAGCAATCTCATCGGGGGAGGGCTCCCGCTCGAACTTCTGTTCTAGTTCGGAAAATGAGCGACTAATTTTATTGAGCGAGCCCACCCGGTTCAGGGGCAGGCGCACGATGCGGCTCTGCTCGGCCAGAGCCTGCAGGATGCTCTGGCGAATCCACCACACGGCGTAAGAGATGAACTTGAAGCCCTTCGTCTCATCGAAGCGCTTGGCCGCTTTAATCAGCCCCAGGTTGCCCTCGTTGATGAGGTCGCCCAGGGTCAGGCCCTGGTTCTGGTACTGCTTGGACACCGATACGACGAAACGTAGGTTGGCTTTGGTCAGCTTTTCGAGGGCCATCTGGTCGCCCTCGCGGATGCGCTGGGCCAGGTCCACTTCCTCGTCAATTGTCACCAGGCTCACTTTGCCAATCTCCTGCAGGTACTTATCCAGGGACTGGCTTTCGCGGTTGGTAATCTGTTTGCTGATTTTAAGCTGTCTCATGCGGTAACGCTACTACTTATTCTGGTTTCTGAATGGGGAAGAACCCACCCCTGGCACTTGGCGCTGCGGCCGGGTCTAATGGGTATCAAGATGCTGGCCGGCGGAAAGGTTCACGGTGAGGGGCAAAGTCCCGTCCCGGCCAGCAACTGCCGGTGCAGGTAGGCCACTAAATCAACGAAGGACTGCGGAGTGCGTGCCTAGCGGTGCGGGCCTTAGTGCTGACGATGGGTGCAGGCCTCTTGCTTCAAAAAGTATGGTCAGAGGCCGGCCACCTCAGGCTTTTGTGGTAGGCATCACACGGCCAGTGCCATCGGGGCCCTAGGTCTGCGATGCAGAGTAAGGGGGCGTACGATAGTAGGAACGGAAAACAACGCCAAGCCTACCTTACCACTAAAAATGGGCTGATTTGTCTCACCCAGTCAGTCAGGCTGGAATAAGCCGTTGATACAAGGGCGGGTTTATACGCTAAGCCCTCCAGTGGCGCAACGGGTACTGCACCACTGGCAGCAGTTCTTGCGAATCAGTACTTCCGCCGCCGTGGCCAAGTCTGCGGAGTAGATACGGGAGGCTACCTCGCGCAATTTCTTCGCTGCCAAGCAACCCGAATCTGCCGGTTCAGAGCCGGGTTGGAAATGCCGAATAGCAGCAGGGGCTAACGCACATTCTTTTCCCTTAAGAAGTGCTGACGGCAGTGGAGTGTTAAGTTTAGTAGATTAAAACCTGTTTTCTACGCTTCTTTTTAGTTTAACAGGTATTTGATGGTTGAAGCGTAGTTCCCCGACCAAGGAGTACAACCCTTGCATTTTATCAGGACGGCTGCTTTATCATCCATTCCTACTGTGTTGTATTTGCTAGGGCGGCCAATCTTTTTTCTATCAGATACTTCCGCGCATCACCCGACCCGTAGGGCAGGTGGCCATCTATGGCTTCCCGCATTTCTGGGTGCCGGAGCAGCTGCCCAACTTCAGCGGCGATATAAGCCCGCACCGCCTCAGAAGCGGTAGCAACCTCCGTGGCTAATTCGGGGCGGTTGTCAACCAGGTACACGATGTCTTCTAAATCATTGCTGAGGCGAATGTCCTGCATGCCCCGACTGCGCAAAGCTGCCAGCTTCGTGGCTACGAAGTAAACGGCTGGCATAATCTGAATAACCGTCTCATCGGGCAGCGTGTAAGGGAGCGCGTGCGCGAAGCCTTCCGGATACCAGGGATTCGAGAAGCCCAGAATATTGTCCTCGTTGAGGGGCATTATATCTACCACCAGGCTGCCCACCCGCCAGCGGCAGATAACTTTTGCCGTCTGGTCATTGACAAAGCCCAAGGCACGCAGTTCTTCTTCCAGGGCATAATAGGCCATGCGCGGGACGACTTCGATGATGCAGTCCACATCATTCGTAAAGCGAGACTCGGGCGCTTTCGGAACGGTGTTGTACAAACCAGCGGTGCTACCGCCCACGAATACCACCCGGCTCAGCACCGGCCCCAAAGCGCGGGCCACGGCTTGCAAGGCCGCCAGATTTACCTGGTTAGACATGATTCAGGAGGGTAATCTCGCTTAGCATATCCATAGCCAGCCGACGCTCGCGCGGGCGACCGACCCGCAGGGCATCGGTGAGGGCCAGCAACTCATAGAGTTGCGCATCTTCCCGGGCCACCTGCGGCACCTTGGGGTAGAGCGGGGCGATAGCTGCCCCCCAAACCTCCCCCTCGGCATCAGGCCAGACGTAGGCTTGTTCGGCCACAATCTGCGCCAGCAAGGGCGGCGCGCTATGGGCTGTGGGCAGTCCCCGGACCTGGGCACCCGGCTGGGTGGGAAACACCACCGGCAGGCCGTACAGGACAAACTCGGTAAAGGTGCGGCGGGCCACCCGGCGCCCGGTACTATCCAGCAGTCGAGCATACTGGCAGCGCTTGATGCCAAAGGATACTTCCGTCGGGCTCAGAAACAAGGAGCGGGCTAAATCCTTGCTGAGCCAGCTGCCCTCTTCCAGCAACATAATCTTGAAGAGGATGACTATGTCTTGGGGTCGCATTCCATTGTGATGGCGCATGAGCAGTTAGTATTTTCAGTTTGCAAATTGCAAACTGAAAATCATTCTGACAAGTTTCAGCCTTGGCAGGGTTGAATGATTGAGCTCATATTGATTAGGGGGGGCCGAGTACCTGGCACAAACTTTTCAAACTATAGGAATCTTAAACCTTCCCTACCTAAAAACCCTACGTGCCCAAACTATCGGCGCAGGTAACGAGCGGCACTCCGAACAAGCTCAGAATTGCCTCCTAGTCTTGCCTTACCATCCCACACTTACCTGGTAAGGCCCATGCGACATTTTTTGCTGGCGGCGCTGCTGGCGGTTCCCGGCTACCCCCGGCCGGCAACCGGCGGGGCCCCGGCGGGTAGCTCCTACGACTTTACCCACCCGGCCACCACCTATGCTGTGCCGGCCGAACTGCGCGAGCTATCCGGGCAGGCGTGGGGCAGCGCCCAGCAGCTGGCCTGCATCGAGGACGAAGCCGGCAGCCTCTTTTTCTATAACCTGCGCACCCAGCGCCTCGACAGCACCGTGCAGTTTGCGGGCCCCGGCGACTACGAGGACGTGGCGCGGGTGCCCGGCGGCTGGCTCATCCTGCGCAGCGATGGCCGGCTGTTTAAGCGCGTCGGCCACGTAACTACTACGTACGACACTGGCCTGAGCGCCGCTAACGAGCCGGAAGGCCTCACCTACGACCCCGCCACTCAGACGCTGCTGGTGGCCTGCAAGGGCGAGCCCGGCGCGGGCCTGCCCGCCACCCAGCGGGCGGTGTACCGCCTCAATCCCCGCACCTACCACATCGACGCGGCCCCCGCCTACGTGCTGGATATTCCGGCCATCCTGGCCCGCTCGCCGGCCGCCGTGCGCCCCGGCGAAACCGCCCAAAAGGCCGGTAGCCTGAGCCGGTTTGCGCCCTCGGCCGTGGCGGTGCACCCGCGCACCCACCACGTGTTCGTGCTCTCGGCCCGCGGCAACGACCTGGTGGAGCTAGATGCGCAGGGCGGGCTCGTGGCCGCACACACGCTGGACCCGGCGCTGTTTCCGCAGCCCGAAGGCCTAGCATTTGCGCCCACTGGCGACCTGTTCGTGTCGAGCGAAGCCGGCAGCAAGCACGGGCCGGGCCGCTTGTATCGCTTCGCTGAGCTGCCAGCTAACCCTTAATCATTAGCTTACTATGTGGTGGATTTATGCCTTGCTCTCGGCCGTGTTTGCGGCGCTCACGGCCATTCTGGCCAAAATTGGCATCAAGGGTGTCGACTCTAACCTGGCTACGGCCATCCGCACGGTGGTTATCCTGGTGCTGGCCTGGGGCATTGTCTATTTCCGGGGCGGGCTCGACCAGATTGGCCTGCTCACGCGCACCAACCTGATTTTCCTGGGCTTGTCGGGCGTGGCCACGGGACTGTCGTGGATATTCTACTTCCGGGCCTTGCAGCTGGGCAAAGTGTCGCAGGTGGCCCCGGTCGATAAGCTCAGCGTGGCCATTGCCATTGTGCTGTCGGTAGTGTTTTTGGGCGAGAAGCTGACCTGGCACACCGGCCTGGGTGCGGCAATGATTATCGGCGGCACGCTGGTCTTGATTTTCTGACTTCTTTTCAAGCCTTTTAGCCTATGCGCTTTTCCTTTCTAAAAGCGGCGGGCCTGGCCCTGCTGCTAGCCGGCCCGCTGGGCGCGACCCACGCCCAGCAGGTGCCCGCCCCGGCGGCGGCCGACACCCTGCACAAATACGAGCGCCCGGCGGTGGGCGTAGCAGCCAACGAAAAGCGCAGCTTTTTCCAAAGCAAGGGCTTCCGGGCGGCGGTCGTACCGGCGGTGCTCATCGGCTACGGCATCAGCACGATTAACGGCCACGGCTTCTACTCCAGCTACGATGCTAAGAGCGACATCAACCACCTCTTTGGCCCCGGCCGCCACACGCACGTCGATGATTACCTGCAATTCGCGCCCTACTTCGAGTTGGGCGGGGTGCTGCTGGCCGGCGTCGAGAGCAAAAACGACCGCGTGAACCTGGGCCTGGTCATCCTCAAGAGCGAGGTATTCATGCTGGCCAGCGTGTTCGCGGTGAAAAACCTGACCAACATCACCCGGCCCGATGGCACGGCTACGGCCTTCCCGTCGGGGCACACGGCGCAGGCGTTTCTGGCCGCCAGCATCGTGCACACCGAGCTGCGCGAGAAGAGCCAGTGGTACGGCGTCGGGGCCTATACCATTGCCACCGGCGTGGCCGCCCTGCGCATGCTAAACGACAAGCACTGGGAATCCGACGTGTTTGCCGGGGCGGGCTTCGGCATTCTCTCGGCCCACCTGGCCTACCTCACCCACCGCCACCGCTGGGGCCGCAAGCCGCTGGGCGCAGCCTCGTGGCAGGTAGCGCCGCTCTACTACGCCGGGGCCACGGGCCTGACGCTGCACTGGCAGCTGCGCTAAGCTACCTATTCATTGACTGCTTGTTATGAAGAAGATACCCGCCGTCACCCTACTGTTTTGGGTGATGAAAATCTGCGCCACCACGCTGGGCGAAACAGCCGGCGACCTGCTTTCCATGACCCTGAACGTGGGCTACGGCGTCAGCTCGCTCATCCTGTTCAGCATTTTTCTGGCGGTGCTGGCGGGGCAGCTGGCCGTGCGCCGCTACGTGCCGGTGCTCTACTGGGCCGTGATACTGGCCACCAGCACGGCCGGCACCACGCTCTCCGACTACATGGACCGCACCCTGGGCCTGGGTTACGCCGCCGGCGCGGCCCTGCTCGTGACGCTGCTGCTGCTCACGCTGGGATTGTGGTGGCAGAGCGAAAAGTCCCTAGCCGTCAATGATATCAAGACGCGCAAGGGCGAGCTGTTTTACTGGACGGCCATCTTATTTTCTAATACCCTAGGCACGGCGCTGGGCGATTTTCTGGCCGACGACTCGGGCCTGGGCTTTGGGTGCGGGGCGCTGCTCATTGGCAGCCTACTGGCCGTGGTGGTGCTGGCGCACTACGTCACGCGGGTGCCGGGCGTGCTGCTGTTTTGGGTGGCCTTTGTGCTCACGCGGCCCTTTGGGGCCACGTTTGGCGACCTGTTGACCAAGACGCCTGAAAAGCACGGCTTGGGCTTTGGCACCACGGGCTCGTCGCTGATTCTGTTTGGCATCCTGGCCGGGCTGGTAGCCTACGAGTCGTTGCGCCCGGCGGCGCGCCCGGCCGAGCTACCCGCCCGCTAAAAAGCAGGTAGTCTTTCCTGCGTTCTCCTTTTTCAAATCTTCGATGAAACACTTGCTTGCTGCTGCCGCGCTTACACTATTGCTAGCGCCCGGGGCCCGCGCCCAAGCCCCTGCCGCGCCCTACCGCCTGTTGCACACCATTCCGGTGCCGGGCGATGGCGGCTGGGATTTTATGACCATTGACCCCACCGGCGAGCGCCTCTACGTGGCCCACAACGCCCAGGTCGACGTGATTGACCTGGCCACCCGCCGGGTGGTGGGCAGCGTGACGGGTACGCCCGCCGCCCACGGCGTGGCCGTGGTGCCCGCCACCGGCCGCGGCTACGTGAGCTGCGGGCGCAACAACTACTGCGTGGCCTTCGACCTCAAAACCTTCCGCAACCTGGGCACCATCGCCACCGGCCCCAAGCCCGACGCCGTGTTCTACGACGCATTTGCCCGGCGCGTATTTGCCTTCAGCAACGCCGGGGGCCAAAGCTCGGTGCTTGACCCGGCCAGCGGCCGGGTAGTGGGCACGGCCGCGCTGGGCGGCGACGTGGAAGTGCCCGCCAGCGACAGCCAGGGCCACATTTTCGTGAATCTGGAAGACAAGAGCGAGGTGGTGGAATTCGATGCCCGGTCGCTGGCCGTGCGCCACCGCTACCCCCTGGCGCCCGGGGCCGAGCCTACCGGTCTGGCTTTCAACCCGCGCACGCATCGCCTCTTCAGTGGTTGCGCCAACGGCAAGCTGGTGGTGACCGACAGCCAGACCGGCCGGCAGGTGGCGGTGCTGCCCATCGGCCAGGGCGTGGATGGTGTGGCCTTCGACGCCAGCGCCGGCAACATCGTGACCACCAACGGCGAGGGTACGCTCACCGTCATCCACGAAGATGCACCTGACAAGTACCGGGTGGTGGCCACCATCCCCACCGCCCCCGGCGCCCGCACCGTGACCCAGAGCCCCACCACGCACCACCTCTTCACCTGCACTGCCGACTTGGGCCCCGCCCCGGCACCCACGGCCGAGAACCCGCATCCGCGCCCAAGCATCGTGCCCGGTACGTTTCGGGTGCTCGAATATGGTCGCTAAACTAGCTACTGTTAATGAATGTATTGGATAGCCTTGCTGCGGCGTGGCGCCGCCATCGCCCCTTGCTGCTGCTGCTGGCCGTGGTGGCAGCTAGCTGGGGGCTATTTCTGGAGGTGGCGCACGAGCTGCGCGAAGACCGCCGCCAGCCCGACCACGGCTTTCCGTTTGACCGGCCAGTGCTCAACTTTTTGCACCAGCGCCCCACGCCGGCCCTGTGCGCGGTGGCCGCCCAGCTCAGTGACCTCCAGGGCCCGGTATGGCTGAGCGTGTACGCGCTGGGGGCCTTCGGGCTGGGCTGGGGACTCTACCGGCGGCGCTACCGCGAAGTCGGTTTTGCAGTGGGCGCGGTGGGCGGCACCATGGCCTTTAACCTGCTGGCCAAGTATCACTTCGAGCGGCTGCGGCCCGATTTTTACCACCAGGTATGCGGGGAAGCCTTGCGGCAGCTGCCCGACCCGAGCTTTCCCAGCGGCCACGTCATGGCTTCGCTGGCGTTGGCTAGTGCGGCCGGCATTCTGGGCTGGCGTACGCGCTGGCGCTGGGTGGGGTGGGGCATCGGCCTGCTGTTTGCGCTGGGAGTGGCGTGGTCGCGCCTTTACCTGGCCGCCCACTATCCGTCCGACGTGCTGGCCGGCTGGTTTGCCACCGGCGGCTGGGTGGGGAGCCTCTACCTGGCATTTGCGCGCTATCTGCCCACCTTACGGCCGTTGGGGCAGCAACCGGGGCTGCCAACCATTCGCGGGGGGTAGGGGTTGAACGCCGCTACACCACCCAACAGGCCGTGCCCATCCGGGCCCGGCCTGCTTACCCAGGTTGGCTACTTTTTGGCGGGCGTGCCATCGGCGTGAAACACTACGTCCTGCCGCTTGCCGTGCTTGCTCACCTCCGCCTCGTAGGTAGTAGCACCGCTGGCCGCTACGATGGTAGCGGCTTCGGTTACTTTATAGCCTGGATAGGCGCGGGCCAGCGTGGCGCGCACCGGGGCGGGCAGGTGGCTGGGGGCCATATCCGTCTCGGTTTCGAGCAGGGCCCCGGCCGGACTCAGCAACGCCGACATGGTGGCGCCGTTCAGCGTAAAGCCGGCTTCGTAGTGGTCGCCTTCCTTTTCCCAGGTGGGGGCTTTCACCGCCGGGAATGTTGCGTTGAAGGTGGCCACCACGGCGGCGGGCACCTGGGTTGGCTGGAGGGTTTGGGCCTGGGCTGAGTAGGCCAGGCCCGCCAGCAGTACTGGCAACAAGGTCTTTTTCATGTGGGTAATGGGGTAGGGGTTGAGAAACTACCTGCCAAGATTACCCGCTGATGTTGAGGATAATCGGAGTATGCCGCGTTATCCGGAAACCTAGTTGCCGGCCTCTGTAGCAGACCCTAGCCCCGTTGTTTTTCTTACTCCCGCATTCGATGAAACTGTTAATCATAGAAGACGAGGCCGAGCTGGCCGCCAGCCTCGTCAGCCACCTGCAAGGCCAGCAGTACGTGTGCGAAGTGGCCCGCACCTTCGCCGCCGCCGAGGAGAAATTGCTGCTCTTCGACTACGACTGCATTCTGCTCGACCTCACGCTGCCCGGCGGCGACGGCCTGGAGCTGCTGCGCCAGCTGCAAGCCCGCCAGCAAGCCGATGGCGTCATCATTACCTCGGCCCGCGATGCCCTCGACGACCGCATCGCGGGCCTGCACCTGGGGGCCGACGACTACCTGCCCAAGCCCTTTCACCTCTCCGAGCTGAGCGCCCGCATCGCGGCGCTGGTGCGGCGGCGGCGCTTCAACGGCTCCAACGTGGTGCAGGCCGGCCCGCTGGCCGTGGACGTGCTGGCCCGCACGGCTACCGTGCACGGCCAGCCGCTAACCCTCACGCGCAGCGAGCTGGACCTCTTGCTGCTGCTGCTGGCCAATCAGCGCCGGGTGGTGATGAAATCGACCATCGCCGAGCACGTGTCGGGCGATTTGGCCGAGCATTTCGACTCGTTCGAGCCGGTGTACACCCACGTCAAAAACCTGAAGCGCAAGCTCGGCGAGGTGGGCCTGGGCGAGTGCATCCGCACGGTGTACGGGCTGGGCTACCGCTTCGAGCTGCCCACCGCATGAGCACGCCGCGCCCCGTAAAGCTGCTGCTGCGCACGCTCCGCGCGCAGCTCGTGTACGCCGGCCTAGTGTCGGTGGCCGGCACGTTCGTGTTCTATTTCGTGCTGCAACAGCTCTACTACGTCGACGTGGACGAGGCCCTGCTGCTGCGCCGCGACGAGGTGGCCGCCAAGCTGCCGCTGCTGGCTTCGCCCGCCGACCTGGCCCTGTGGCAGCGCCTCGACCGCGACCTGGAACTGCGTCCTTTGCGCCCCGGTGAGGCCGCGCCGCCTACCCGTATCGTGGGCGAAAAGCGCTACTTGGCAGCGGCCAACGAGTGGGAGCCCTACCGCACGCTCACCACCACCGTGCCCTACCAGGGCCAGCCCTACCGGCTGGTGCTGCGCAGCTCATTGGTGGAAAGCGAAGATTTGCTGGTCGCCATCGGGCTGGCGCAGGCGGGGCTGCTGGTGGTGCTGCTGGGCGGGCTGGTGCTGGTGCAGCAGCGGGTAGCGCGGCGGCTCTGGCAGCCGTTTTACCAAACGCTGGCGCAGCTGCGACGCTTCCGGCTCGACCAGCGCGCACCCGTCGAGCTGGCGGCGTCGCCCACGCTGGAGTTTCAGGAGTTGAACACCGCTCTCACCGACCTGCTCACCCAGCACCGCCGCCTCTACCACAGCCAGAAGGAGTTTACCGAAAACGCGGCCCACGAGATGCAGACGCCCCTGGCCGTGCAGCACACCAAGCTGGAGCTACTGGCCCAGCAGCCCGACCTGAGCGAGGAGCAAGCCCAGCACCTCGACGCCCTGCTGGCCGTGACCCAGCGCCTGGCCCGCCTCAACCGCAGCCTGCTGCTGCTGGCCCGCCTCGAAAACCAGCAGTTCGCCGCCGACGAGCAGGTGGAGCTGAGCCAGGTACTTACCAGCCTGACCGCCCAGGTGCAAGAGCAAATCGAAGCGGCGGGCCTCTCCCTCACCCTGGCCCTGGCGGCCCCGGTAACCCTGCGCGCCAACGCTACCTTAGTAGAAATCCTGGTTAGTAACCTGCTGGTGAATGCCATCCGGCACAACGGGCCGGGCGGCACGGTAGCCGTAACCCTCACCGCTGGGCAGCTCACGGTGGAAAACACCGGCCGGGCCGAGGCACTGCCGGCTGGCCGCGAGTTTGCCCGCTTCCGCAAGGACGCGCTGAGCGCCGCCGGTGGGGTAGGGCTGGGGCTAGCCATCAGCCGCCAAATCTGCGATACCTGCGGGCTGACGCTGGCCTATGAGTTTGCCCCGCCCAACCGGCACCGCTTCACGGTGGGCTGGGCGTAGTGACCACGTACTCCGGCGCCCCCGCTCCGAAGCTGCTCAGAATTGCCCGATAGCTTGCCGGCCTAACCGGTCAATCCGGTTTTGCTATGCGGATGTTATTCTTGAAAATCAGCTATTTCAGAGCGTCGTGCCGACCGTTGCTACTGCTGGCGCTGCTGCTAGCCGGTCCGGCGGGCTGGGCGCAGCCCGCGCTGCCTACCCCGCCCGCGCCGACCCGCGACCTGAATTTTTACCTCACCCAGGCTAGCCAGAATAGCCCCCTGAGCCACGACGTGCGCAACCAGGGCCAGGCCGCGCAGCTCGAAACCGAGCGCCTGCGCGCCTTCTACACCAAGGCCACGGGCACGCTGGTGGCCAACTACACCGCCGTGCCCGTGCTGACGCGCGACAACGGGCAAACCCGCCTCAGCTACTCGGCCGACAACAGCACCAACTACGTGGGCTACGACGTGGCCCTGAGCAACGGCGCGCTCTACCAGGGCTACGCCCAGCTCACGCAGCCGCTCTTCAACCAGCAGCGCTTCGCGGCCTACGCCCAGCAGGCCCAGGGCCTGGCCCTCAGCCAGCAAAACCTGGCGCGGCTCTCACTGCACGATTTGGAGAAGCTGGTGGGTGACCAGTACATCCTCTGCCGGCAGGACCTGGACCAGCTCAGCTACGTGCGCGAGCTGCTCGGCATCCTCGACCGCCAGCGCCTGCTGGTGCGCAAGCTCGTGGAGGCTAGCCTATTGAAGCAGTCCGACTACGCCCTGCTCAGCATTGAGGTCGAAACCCAGCAGCTGTTTCTCAACACCTACCGCACGGCCTACCACCGCGACTTGCTCGATTTGAACGTGCTCTGCGGCCTGGGCGACACTACGGAGGTGCAGCTGGCCCCACCCAATCTGCCCCTGCGCGCGGGCAGCCCGGCACCCGGCCTCTCGGGCTTTACCGAGCGCTACCGGCTCGATAGCCTCACGCTGGCCGCCAACCAGCGCGTGTTTGAGCTGCGCTACCGGCCGGTGGTCAACGCCTTTGCCAACGGTGGCCTCAATGCCGTGACCCTGGCCGACCTGCCGCAGCGCTTCGGGGTGAGCGCGGGACTGAATTTCAGCCTTTACCTCTTCGACGGCCACCAGCGCCAGCTCAGCCGCGACCGCACCAGCGTGCTGCTCGAAACCACCCGCGCCTACCGCCAGAACTTCGCCACCGTGAACCCCGTGCGCCAGCAGCGTCTCCTCTACGAGCTGCGCCAGCTGGACGAGCGCCAGCGCCTGGCCCGCCAGCAAATCGCCAGCTACCGCCAGGTGCTCGACTCCTACAAGCGCGAGGTCATTGCCGGACAGCTCTCGGTGGTGAGCTACGTGCAGGTGCTCAAAAACTACGCCGTGGCCACCCGCGACCTGGTGCTGCTCGAAAACAACCGGCTGCTGCTCATCAACGCCTATAACTACTGGACCTGGTAGCCAGGCCGCGCCCGGACCGGGCCGGCTATTTTCTCACGGGTATCTGGTTTCTCCCTATGCTTTCTCGACTCTTATTTCGACTACTCGGCGGGCTGTCGGCTGGCCTGCTTGTCGCCTGCCACGCCAACGCGCCCACCGACGAGGCCGCCGGCCCGCCGCCCCGCGCCCAGGTGCAGGCCGTCACGGTGGCCACCCAAAGCCTGACGCAGTACCGCACGTTTCCGGCCACTTCCACCTACCCGCGCAAGAGCACCGTCACGGCCCCGGTGGCCGCTTACGTCACGGGCGTGCGGGTGCGCCTCGGCGACCGCGTGCGGGCCGGCCAGGTGCTCTTCACCCTCGAAACCAAGGAGCGCCGGGCCCTAGGGGGTTCCATTCAGCGCGTCGACCCCTCGCTCAAAGGCTTCGGGCTGGTGTCCGTTACGGCCCCCGCCAGCGGCATTGTGAGCGTGCTCAATATTCAGCAGTCGGGGGATTACCTGCTCGAAGGCTCCCCGTTGTGCACCGTGGCCGAAAGCAGCCAGCTCGTGTTTCAGCTCAACCTGCCCTACGAGTACCACGCCCTGGCGCAGGGCAACCCGCGCTGCACCATCGTGCTGCCCGACAGCACCCGCCTCACGGGCACGGTACTCGCGCCGCTGGCCAGCGTCAGCCCCGGCCAGTCGGAGGTGTACCTGGTGCGGCCGAATAACCCGCCGGGCGTCATCCCCGAAAATCTCATCGTGCAGGTGCGCCTCACCCAAACCAGGCAGCCCAACGCCCAGACGCTGCCCGCCGCCTGCGTGCTGGCCGACGAAACGCTGCACCACTTCTGGGTAATGAAGCTGGTCAATGACTCGACGGCCGTCAAAATCCCCGTGACGCTGGGCGTGCAAAACCCCGCCGAAATCGAAATAAAAACGCCCACCTTCGGGCCGACCGACCGCATCCTGAGCGCGGGTAACTACGGGCTAGCCGACACCGCCCACATCAAGCTGACCCGATGAGCGCGCCTACCACTACCCCGGCCGCCGCGCCCGCGCCGCCGCCCGCCGCCCCGGCAGCCGAGTCGGCCGAAACATCTTATTTCCAGACCTACCGCAAGCCGATTCTACTCATTGGCTTGCTGCTGCTGGCCGCGGGGCTGTTTGCCTATTCGCGGATGCAAACGGCTTTATTTCCGGAAGTTACCTTCCCCAAAATAACGCTCATCGCCGACGCCGGGCAGCAGCCCATCGACCGGATGATGCTAACCGTGACCAAGCCCCTGGAGGCCGCCGTGAAGCGCGTGAAAGGCGTGACCGTGGTGAAGAGCAGCACCAGCCGCGGCTCGTGTGTGATTCAGGTGTTCCTCAACTGGGACGTGGATGTGTACAGCACCAAGGCCCAACTCGAAAGCCGCGTGAACGAGATAAAAGGACTGCTGCCGGCCGGCGTCACCATCGCTACCGAGGCCATGAACCAGTCGCTGTTTCCGGTGCTGGGCTACTCGCTGGAAAGCAATTCGCGCTCGCCCATCGCCCTGCGCGACGCGGGCAACCTGCTGGCCCGGCCGCTGTTTTCGCAGGTACCGGGCGCGGCCAACGTGGTAGTGCGCGGCGGCAAAGCCAAGGAATTCGTGGTCATTCCCGACGCGGCCAAGCTGGCGGGCCAGCGCCTCACGGCCACCCAGCTGCAAGCCGCTTTCGCGGGTACCAACTTTGTACTCTCGGCCGGCAACCTAGCCAGCTTCCGGCGGCTCTACCTCACCCTCACCGATACCCGCCTGGGCACCGCCGACGACCTGCGCCAGGTGGTGGTGCGCGCCGACTCGGGCCGCGTAGTGCGGGTGCGCGATGTGGCCACCGTCGACATTCAGGAGCAGCAGGAGTTCGTGCTCATCAACGCCAACGGCCACGACGCGGTGCTCATCGACCTCGTGAAACAGCAGGGCGTGGACCTGGCCACCTTCGCCCGCGACGCCCACGCCAAGGCCGCCGAATTGCGCCGCCTCCTACCCCCCGGCATGACGCTCAAGCCCTACTACGACCAGTCGGTGTTCGTGACGGACAGCATTGACAGCGTGCTGCATAGCATCGTGGAAGGGCTGGGCCTAGCCATCCTGGTGATGATAGTGTTTCTGCGCTCGTGGCGGGCCAGCCTGGCGGTGCTGCTCACCATCCCGGTCACGGTCTGCTTCACACTGCTGGTGCTCTACCTGTTTGGCATCACGCTGGACATCATGTCGCTAGGCGCCATCGCGGCTTCCGTAGGCTTGATAATTGACGATGCAATCGTCATCATCGAGCAGATTTACCGCACCCACGAGGAGCACCCCGCGCACAGCAAAGTGCGGGTGGTGCAGGTGGCCATTCGCAGCCTGTTTCCGGCCATGGTGGCCTCTTCGCTGAGCACCATCGTCATCCACTTTCCCTTCCGGCTGATGAGCGGACTGGCGGGCAGCTTCTTCAAGGAATTATCGGACACCATGCAGATTACCATGGTCTGCTCGTTTCTGGTGACCTGGCTGCTGCTGCCAGTGCTGCACCTGCTCATCGGCTACCGCGCCGGCAAAAACGCCCACGCCCACAACGCCGCCCAGGAGCAGGCCGACAAGTTGAGCTGGCTCACGGGCCTCTTCGCCCGGCCGCTGCTGGCGCTGGTGCTACTGGTGGGGCTGGGCGTGGGGGCGTGGCTAGCCTCGGGCAAGCTCGAAACGGGCTTTTTGCCCGACCTCGACGAGGGTACCATCGTGCTCGACTACCACATGCCCTCGGGCACCGACCAGGCCGAAACCGACCGCGTGCTGCGCCGCATCGAAAAGGACATCATCACCCGGCACCCCGAAGTCGAAAGCTACTCGCGCCGCACCGGCATCGGCCTGGCTTTCGACACCCGCCAGCCCAACTACGGCGACTATCTCATCCAGCTTCGGCGCGACCACAAACTGACCACGCCCGAAGTCATCGCCCAGCTGCGCCAGCGCATCGAAGCCACCGAGCCCGCCCTCACCGTGGACTTTGGCCAGCGCATCGCCGACTTGCTCGGCGACCTCATGAGCAGCTCCAAGCCCATCGAAATCAAGCTTTTCGGCGACGACCAGGCCACGCTCGAAAAGCTCTCGGCCCACCTCGGCCAGGTGCTGGCGAAGGTGCCCGGCGTGGCCGACATCAACGACGGCCTGGTGGCGGCTGGCCCTAGCATCGTCTTCCGGCCCGACGTGGCCAAGCTGGCCCGCTACGGCCTCACGCCCCTCGATTTTCAGGCCCAGCTCAGCAACCTGGTGGGCGGGCAGGTGCTGAGCAACGGCACCACCCAGGCCAGCATTTCGCCGGCGCAGGCGGGCTCGCTGGGCGGCATCCAAGTGGGGCAGGTGCAGGACGGCGAGCAGATGCGCCAGGTGCTGCTGCGCTACGTCGATTTCAGCCACAACAGCCTGGCTCAATTGCAAAAGCAGGTTATCGCCCTGCCCACTGGCAGCGTGCGCCCACTGCCCTTTTTCGCCGCCCTTGACGTGGTGCCCGGCGAAGTCGAATTGCGCCGCGAAGACCTCAAGTCGGTGGCCCTCATCACGGCCCGCCTCGACGGGCGCGACCTGGGCTCGGCCATTCAGGACATCCGCCAGCAGGTGGGCCGGCAGGTGGCGCTGCCGCCTGGCTATACCATCGCCTACGGCGGGGCCTACGCCGAGCAGCAGGCCTCGTTTCGCGAGCTGCTGCTGATTTTGCTCACGGCCAGCCTGTTGGTGTTCGCGGTGCTACTGTTCCTGTTCCGCGAGTGGCTGATTTCGGCCCTGGTCCTTTTCATCTCCGTGATGGGCATCACCGGCTGCGTGCTGGGCCTGTTCTTCGCCGGCATCCCGCTGAACGTGAGCAGCTACACCGGCATCATCATGATTGTGGGCATCATCGCCGAAAACGCCATTTTCACGGTGCACCAGTTCTACGAGTCGCTGCGCGAGACCGGCGACGTGGACACGGCCATCCGCTACGCCATTGCCCTGCGCATCCGGCCCAAGCTGATGACGGCCATCGGGGCCATTCTGGCGCTCTCGCCGCTAGCCCTGGGCATCGGCCTGGGTGCGCAGATGCAGCAGCCGCTGGCCGTGGCCGTCATCGGCGGCTTCGTGGTAGCGCTGCCCATGCTGCTGTTCGTGCTGCCCACCGGCATGCGACTGATTTACCACCACGTGCGCCCGCCCGAGCTGGCCGAAGAAAGCCAGTCGGACCCGGCCCTAGCTGCGGGGCCAGCCTAGGATAACGCCTACCCCCACCAAGACGATGAGGCCCCCCATAACGTCGAAGCGGTCGGGCCGGAACCCGTCGAAATACCAGGCCCAAGCAATGGACAAGACGATGAACAGCGCTCCGTACACGGCGTAGGTTTTGCCAAAGGAAGTGGGCTGCCAGGTAGCCACGCCGCCATAGACCACCAGCAGCACCGCCCCGAGCAGCCCGTACCAGGCCGGCTTGCCCGACCGCAGCCACTGCCACACCAGGTAGCCCCCGCCGATTTCGCAAAAACCCGCCAGCAGAAACAGGCCCAGGGCCTTTAGAAGAACGAGCATAGGCAGCGGGGGCCACCGGCAACCCGCCAGCGGCCCGGCAAAGAACGCTACTTCCGCCCCGCTACGCTCCCCACTGCCACTTCCTCCCCCAGTTGCTTATGATTTATGCAGGTCCCCGGCTGCTAGCCAGCGCCGTTTTGCTTATCTGGCTGGTTAGCAGTTGCCAGTCCGCACCCCCGGCCGATACGCCCGCGGGCGTTGCTCAGCCAACCGCGCCCCCGCTGCTACGGCTACAACGCTCGGTGCCGCTGCCCCGCGTCAAAGGCGGCTTCGACCTGATGGCGCTCGACGCAGCCGGGCAGCGGCTGTTCGTCGCGGCCGAAGACAACCACACCGTCGAGGTAATTGACGTGCGCACGGGCCGGGCCCTGGCCAGCCTGCCGGGCTTCGACGAGCCCAAGTGGGTGGTGTACCGGCCCGCCGGCAACCGCCTGTTCGTGTCGACGGGTGGCGACGGGCGCGTGACGGAGCTGGACGGCACCACCTACCGGCGGGTGCGCAGCTACGCCTTTCGCGCGGCCTGCAACAACCTGCGCTTCGACAGCACGGCCCAGCAACTGGTAGTAGGCGTGGGCAAAAGCTTCGGGGCCCTGGGTTTAATTGATGTGGTCTGTAATAACGTGGTGGGCAAGATTCCGCTGGCTGGCTACGCCAAGCAGTTTGAGTTGGATGGCCCGCTTATTTACGTCAACGAACCCGCCCTGAATCAAGTGGAAGTCATCGACCGCCGAACGCAGAAAAGCGTCGCCGCCTGGCCGGTTGCCGGTACTAGCCAGAATATTCCGATGGCGCTGGACCGTGGGCACCACCGCCTGTTTGTGGCCTGCGCACCGGGGCAGCTAGTCGTGTTGGCTACCCCTGGCGGCCAGCAGGTGGCTAGCTTACCCATCCCGGCGGCGGCCGATGGCATTTACTATGACCCGCGCCGGGCGCGGCTCTACGTTTCCTGCGGGGCCGGGGCCCTGGTGGTCATCGCCCAGCAAGCGCCCGATGCTTATCGCGTGCTTCAAACCTTGCCCACGGTGCCAGGGGCGGGCACTTCGCTGTACTCGCCGGCCCTGGACCGCCTTTTCCTAGCTACCCCGCAAAGAGCCGGGCAGTTGGCGGCCATTCGTATGTACCAGCCTGCTCCTTAACCTCTCAAACTAGCGCATAGTCGGCTTTCAGACGAGCGTCGTGCGCTCGCCGTTCACGGCCGCCATCATGCTAGTGCTGAAACTGAAGAGCCAACACCCAGCCATCTTTCAATTGCTACTCGGAGCATTGCTCACGCAGGCTATCGCCGCGCTGGTCGACCCGCACTCGCTCTACCAACACCTCAAGCAAGGCTTCTTCGGCGAGTCGCTGGCCCAGAAAATAATTGCGCCGCCTGACGCAATAGAAAAACTCGGTACCCGAGTGCCGCCCGCTAACGAGCGAGCGCAACTCCACAAATCAACTATCCCGGCAAGTTGCCGGCAATTTCCCACTGCTCGACGGGGCGAAACACCACGACTTTGCCCCGCAGCAGCTCCTGCTGCTGCTGGCAGAAAGCGAGTAGCCGCGCGCGCTCATCAAGCAGTTCCACGCACAGGGCCAGCTGGCCCGCTTCTACTTCGAGGTGGCGGGCGCGCACGGCCCCGCCCAGCACGTAGCCGTAGCCGCTGGTGTGGGTAGTGGCCTGTAAGATGCCGAAAGCGTGCGCCTTATCGACCAGCGCATGGGCCAGCGGGTCGGGGAAGAGGCGGCCGCGCAGGCCCGGCGCGGCGTGCTTGTCGGCCTGGGTGAGGTAGATACGCAATTCGCCCAGCTCGCGCACGGCGGGGGGGAGGGGTGGGGTAGGAGCCATTGGTCAATACTTAATAATGCGCGGCTTGTACCTCGGTCAGCGTGAGTAGCCCACCGCTGCCCGCCTCGCTGAACAGGCGCTCGACCTCGGGCAGAAAGCGGGCGATGGCAGCCGGGCTATCCACGAAGTCCAGCACCAGGGGCAGGTTTTCGGCCAGGGTCAGCAGCTTGGCCGACTCCACCTGGCCCTGCGCCCCGAAGCCCAGCACGCCCTTGGTGACGGTGGCCCCGGACAGGCCCGCCTGCCGCGCCGCGTACACCAGGGCCTCGTAGAGCGGCTGGTGCTGGTGCTTGTCCTGCTCGCTCACGTAGAGGCGCAGCAGCTGCGCCGGTTGCAAAGTAGCCATGCGATAAAAGGGTTAAGAAGAGAAGTTTATAAAAAGCGCACCGCCACCACGCCCGCAAACGTGGCCCCCAGCCCCAGCAGCACGCTGCCGGCCACGTAGAGGGCCACGTAGCCATATTCGCCGTCGGTGAGCATGCTGATGGTTTCGTAGGAGAAGGTCGAAAACGTGGTGAAGCCCCCGCAAAAGCCCGTGGTGAGCAGCAGCCGCAGCTCGGGCGAGCCGATAGTGCCCCGCTCGGCCGCCGCGTAGAAAAAGCCAATGAGCAGGCAGCCCAATACGTTGACCAGCAGCGTACCCAGCGGAAACGGGTGCACGAAGTACCGCGCCACCAGCAGCTGCAACAAATAGCGGCCCACGCTGCCCACGGCCCCGCCCACGGCGATAATGGCTAGTAATCGAAACATAAGGTGCACTTTGAGAAGTCGGCCCCGGTGGGCTACTGGTGCCAGTAGCCCACCGGGGTAGCCGCCGTAATTTATTGGTTATTAAAGGCTTTAATACCCGCGAAACGCCCCGCGCGGCCCAGCTCGCGCTCGATGCGCAGCAGCTGGTTGAACTTGGCGATGCGCTCGGAGCGCGAGCCGCTGCCGGTTTTGAGGTGGCCCGCGCCGGTGGCCACCGTGAGGTCGGCCACGAAGGTGTCCTCGGTCTCGCCCGAGCGGTGCGACACGAACTGGTGGTGGCCGTTGACCAGCAATAGCAGGCGCGTGTCCAGGGTTTGCAGCTGGTCGAGCATGGGGAGAAAAGAAGGGGAAGGGGTGGAAAGCGGAAAGCCTTGGCGGACTGGCATCGGGGCGGTGTCAGGGCTGCTTGGCGGCGTGCAGCTCGCCCAGGCGGCGGCCCAGGTGCCGGCCCAGCAGCGGGTGCTTGGCCTGGCCCACCCGCTGGGCGGTGTAAATGCCACTGTGGCCCGAGAACAGGTAAGCCACCACGCAGCTCACGCCCAGGTAGATACCCGCATGCATGCCGAACAGCTCCAGGCCCATGAAAAGGCAGGCCAGCGGCGTATTGGCCGCGCCCGCAAACACGCCCACGAAGCCCATTCCCGCCAGCAGCGCCACCGGCAGCGGCAGCACCACGGCCAGGGCCGAGCCCAGCGCCGCCCCGATGAAAAACAGCGGCGTGACCTCGCCGCCCTTGAAGCCCGCCCCCAGCGTGAGGGCCGTCAAGGCCAGCTTCCAGGCAAAATCCTGGGGCGGCAGCGGGTGCTCAAACGCCTCCACGATAACCGGCACGCCCAGGCCGGCGTAGCGCATGGTGCCCAGGCCCCACAGGGTGCCCGCTACCAGCACGCCGCCCACCACCGGCCGCAGCGGCGCGTACTTTATGCGAGCAAATTGCTTACTTATCCAGTGGGTAAGGGTAGCGAAGCTACGGGCCGCAAGGCCAAACAGGGCCCCCACCAGCAGCGTGCAGCCCAGCCCCAGGGCCGTGAGCGGCACGGCCGCTAGCTCGGGATAGTGCGTGTGACCCACGCCCCAGGCCCGGGTCACCACATCGGCCACCACGGCGGCCAGAAAGCTGGGCAAAATGGCCTCGTAGCGCATCGAGCCGAGTAAAAACACTTCCAACCCGAAGATGGCCCCGGCCAGTGGCGTGCCAAATACCGACGCAAAGCCCGCGCTCATGCCCGCGATGAGCAGCAGGTGCCGCTCGCGCCGGGGCAGCCAGCGCGAGAGCTGGTCGGCCAGCGCCCCGCCCATTTGCACGGCCGTGCCCTCGCGCCCCGCCGAGCCGCCAAACAGGTGCGTGAGCAGCGTACCGCCCAGCACCAGCGGCACCAGCCGCAGCGGAATCACTTCGCTCGGGGCGTGGATTTCATCCAAAATCAGGTTGTTGCCTTTCACCACCCGGTTGCCGAAGCGGTGGTAGGCGAGGCCCACTAGCAGACCGCCTACCGGCAGCAGGGCCAGGGCCCACGAGTGGGCCTCACGCCAGCGCGTCACCCATTCCAGACTGACTAAAAAGCCTGCTGAGGCGGTACCGGCCAACGCGCCGACCAAGCTCGCCAGCAGCAGCCAGCGTAGCATAAACCAAACCGTGGGGGTAGGGGAGAGGGCCCGTAAGCGGGCGGGTACCAAGCGGGCGTAAATAGGGGGATAAGCCACGGGAGCGAACGCTAGGATGAACTACTCGGCGTAGCCACTAGGGCCAGCCGTCTCGTAGGAATCATCAGCGCAGCGCACCAGGCGCCGGCGGTTCGCGGTGGAAATCCATCACCGTACTGCGCCCTTATACGGAGTGGCGAAGAGCGGGTTATAGTGACGAGGCAAAATGGCAACTGCGGGCCAACTTCTACGACCACCTCGAATCCGGCGTGGCGCTAATGAAGCAGGAGCTGGCCGGCGCGGTGGGCCTCGGCCACGCCTTGGGGCGTGAGGTTCATGTCGGTCTAGTTGGTGAAGACGTTGGCCAGGTTGGTGGTGCTTTCGCCGTGGCGCAGCAATACGAGGTCGGGCATGGAGTAGGGCGGTGAGGAGGGCACTAGTATTCGTTAGGGACTGATAGCTAACAGTCCCAGCATACCTAGGGCATACAACCCGAGTACTACCAGCGAGTCGAGGCCCATGCGGGCCACCTGCCGCTGCGGCCGGAAAACCAGCCCGTAGACGTACACGCAGGTGAGCAGCATGCCCAGGCCCGTGAGATAGAGGTCGGCCTTGCCGGCGTGGGGCAGCGCGGCCTGGCCCGAGAGCGCGCTGGCCACCAGAAACAGCACCGGCAAAAAGGCATTGCCCCCAAAAATATCGCTGATGGCCAGCTGGTATTCGCCCGCTTTCATGGACGCCAGGCCGGTCGAAACCTCGGGCAGCGAGGTGGCTGCCGCCAGCACCGTGGCCCCAAACAGCAGCCCGCTCAGGCCCCAATGCGTGGCCAGCGCGTCGCCGCTGCGCTCCAGCACCACGCCCGCCACCAGCGTCACGAGGGCCGCAGCCAGGAACACCAGCCCCGTGCGCCAGGTGCTGGCCGGGGGCGTTGGCTGGGCCGGAGCCGCTGGCTTGGGCGGCGGGCTGCCAGCCGGGGCCGCGTCGTGCGCCTGCCAGGGTAGCCCCTTTTGCGCTTTGCCAATCAGCCATAGGCCCACTACCCAGAGCCCCAAGATGAGCAGGCCCGCCGGGGTTATGCGGGCCACGATAATGGCGGCTGGCAGCTGGCTGCCTACCAGCACGGCCGCCAGCACGGCCAGCACCAGTACGCCTTCCAGTACCAGCACCAGCGAGGCGGCCTGGTAGGTGAGGGCCGCTTTTTTGCCCAGGCCAAACACGTCGAGCACCACCAGCACTAGCGTCTGCATCGCAATGCCACCCAAGATGTTACCAATGGCTAATTCCAGGTGCTGGCTCAGGGCCGCGCTGACTGTGATGGCCAGCTCGGGCAAGTTGGTGACCACCGCCAGCAGCAGCAAGCCGCCCAGCGCCTGCCCTAGTCCGAAGCGCTTGGCCAGCACCGAGGTAGCGTTGGCAAGGTAAACGCCGGCCACCCAGACGGCCGCCCCGGCCGCCGCGAAGGCAAGTAGCAAAAGGGGAATGGATAAGTGGGCGAACATGCAGCAGCGAATGAAGTGGAAGGCCCATACGGGCCGGCCGGCCTTTTCGCCGCAAAGTCCGCGCTACAGCCCCGACCTTCGCGCCCATGTCCGATTTTCGCCTTCGCGTATTTGCCGCCGTGGCGCGGCACCTGAGCTTCACCAAGGCCGCGCAGGAGCTGTTCGTGAGCCAGCCCGCCGTCACCAAGCACATCCGCGAGCTGGAGGCCCAGTACGGCCAGCGCCTGCTGGAGCGCAGCGGCAGCAAGGTGCTGCTCACCGAAGCCGGCCGCCTGCTGCTGCTGCACGCCGAAGCCGTGGCCGCCTCGGCCCAGCAGCTCGACGAGCAGTTGCTCGGCCTGCGCGACCCCGACGAGGCCGCCGGCCGCCTGCGCCTGGGGGCCAGCACCACCCTGGCCCAGTACGTGCTGCCGGCCTGGCTACCCGCTTTCCAGGCGCGCTACCCGCGGGTGCAGCTGAGCTTGCTCAACGTCAACTCCGAGCGCATCGCCGAGGCCCTGCTGCGCGGCGAGCTGGATTTGGGCTTCGTGGAAGGCCGCACCAAAAACCGCGACCTGCACTACGAGTTGCTGCTGCCCGACGAGCTGGTGGCCGTGCGCCAGCCTACGCCCGCCGGCTCGCCCCCTAGGCCCCTGCCGCTGGCTGAAGTACTGGCCAGCCCCCTGGTGCTGCGCGAGCGCGGCTCGGGCACGCTGGAGGTGCTGGAAACGGCCCTGCGCGAGCGTAAAATCAAGCTCGGCGAGCTGAAAACCGCGATTTACCTGGACAGCACCGAGGCCATCAAGACCTACCTAGAGGCCGCGCCGGGAGCCGTGGGCTTCGTGTCGCGGCAGGCGCTGCGGCGCGAGCTGGCGGCGGGCCTGCTCGAAGAAATACCTGTGCAAGGCTTCACGCTGCCCCGGCAGTTCGAGGCGGTGTGGGTGCAGGGCCAGCCCCTGACGCGCACCGCCCAGCGCTTCTGGAGCTTTGCCCAGCAGCAGGCGGTCAGCAAAGCAGGGTAGCGAGTTTGGTTATTAGCAATAACTATTTGCTATAACCAAAATTCAATAAGGGCCGCTACTTTTGCCGTATCACTTGCCAGCGGCAGTGGCTTTTCCAGCGGCAGTGGCTTTTGCTGCTAGCCGCCGCCAGTTTGCTGTACATTAGTTCTTCACTTTTTCCCTTTTTGCCATGAGCCAGCCCGCCGATTCCCCCGATTCGCAGCCCACTCCCGCCGAGCAGCCGGCCGATGCGGCCCACGCCGGTACGCCGCACTACGGCACCTTTGGCGACCCGGCCAACGTGCCTGTTACCCCGGAGCATCATCCCAACCGCCCCTACGTGGGCGGCTATATGGACCCCGAAGGCACCCACGGCGGCTGCGAGACCGGCCCTTATGACCCCAGCCAGCAGCGCGGCCACGCCGAGCAAAACCAGGCTACCGCCGCCATTGAGGCCGCCCAGGGCAAAGACGAGGACGTGGAGCGCGCCGCTTACGCGGCCGACGACCCGCGCTACGCCGGGGGCGACGTGTACGACTTGCAAAACGAGCAAACCGGCTTTTAGCCGGCCGGGCCGCTCGCCGGGGCCGCGCTTCCCCCCGGCGCGTGGCTCGGGCACCGCCGCACCCTACCCACGGCAGGAGCCGGCCGATTCAGCGGCCCCGATGCCAGCCCCACCTTTACCATTCACGCCAACTTTTTTTCGCATGAGCCAGCACCCCGAAAACCCCGCCGACGAAGCCCACGCCGGCACGCCCCAGTACGGCGACTTTGGCCACCCCGCCGACCCCGCCGCGCCCCGCACTTACCGCGAGAACGCCTACGATGGCTCGAATGATAACCCCGACGAGTTCAGTGCGTTCCGAAGCAAGCACGCTGCCCACACCGAGCACTACTGCATGACCGATGCGCAGGCCGACCCCGCCAAGCAGCGCGGCCACGTGGAGCAAAACCAGGACACCGCCGCCATTGAGGCCGCCCAGGGCAAAGACGAGGACGTGGAGCGCGCCGCTTACGCGGCCGACGACCCGCGCTACGCTGGGGGCGACGTGTACGACTTGCAAAACGAGCAAACCAGTCTCTAGCCGGCCGGCCAACCGGCCGGGCTAGCGCCAGCAGTAAAGGCACCCTCCGGTGCCTTTACTAGTTTTAAGCAGCCGGCAACTAGTTGGCAAAAAGCTAGTTATTCTTTCTTCTCTACTATGCCTACCCTACACATCGGGGCCAGCGCCACCCTGGCCCGCTACGTGCTGCCCCGGCTGCTGGCCGATTTTCGGGCCCGGCACCCGGCGGTAGCCGTGGCGCTGCACCCCGCCAACTCGGCGCAGGTAGCCCAGGCGCTGCTGCGCGGCGAGCTGGCGCTGGGCTTTGTGGAAGGCCCCGAGCGGCTGCCCGGCCTGCGCTACGAGCGGCTGCTATTCGACGAGCTGGTGGCCGTGCGCGGGGCCACGCCGGCCGGGCCGCCCGCCGCCCCGCTGGCATTGCCCGAGGCCCTGGGCCACCCCTAGGCGTTGCGCGAGCACGGCTCGGGCACGCTGGCCGTGGTCGAAGCCGCGCTGCTCACCCACGGCGTGCGCTTGGCCGACCTGCCCGCCCCGCGCTACTTCACCGGCAACGAGGCTCTCAAAGCCCACCTGCTGGCCACGCCCGGCGCGCTGGGCTTTCTGTCGCGCCGCGCCCTGATGGCCGAGCTGGTGAGCGGGCAGCTGGAAGAAATACCCATCCGGGGCCTGTACCTGGCGCGGACGCTCGCCGCTGCGTGGCGCACGGGCGAGGTGCTCCCGCTTGCTGCCCAACAGTTTATCCGGCTGTGCGACCTGTCTTGCGACTGCCTTTCATAACCAATGGTTATTGCTCATAACATTATGGGATAATCTAAACAGGGAGCTTTGCCGTAAATTTGCAGCAGTTAACCAGCTCTCACCCATGACCCAGCACCCTAATACTACTCCCCCCGCCGCGCCGGCCACCGAGCACAGCGCCGAGCCGCTGCTCTTCGCCTCTTCGGCCGAGATAGAGCACGCCGAAGCCACCCTCGACGAGCCTGAAACCACCACTGGCATCTTCCGCTCGCTGCACACGCCGCGCGAGCTGTTTGGGCGCACGTTTACGCTGCGGCAAGTGCTGTTCGGGCTGTTTCTGGTGTTTTGCCTCACGCCCTGGGCCTCGCCGCCCATTGCGCTTGCCCTGGGGCTGGTGCTGGCCCAAACGGTGGGTAACCCCTTCACCAGCCACACCAAAGCCTTCACCCACAAGCTGCTGCAATTCTCGGTTATCGGCCTGGGCTTCGGCATGAACGCCCACGCGGCGGTGCAGGCGGGCAAAGAAGGGATTCTGTTCACGGTCGTGTCCATCTTCGGTACGTTGTTTCTGGGCTACTTCGTAGGTAAGTGGCTGGGGCTGAGCAAACACGTGGTGCACCTCATTTCGTGCGGCACCGCCATTTGCGGCGGTTCGGCCATCGCGGCCATCGGGCCGGTGCTGCGGGCCAAGGACGAGGAAATGTCGGTGGGCCTGGGCACGGTGTTCGTGCTGAACGCCATTGCGCTGTTCGCCTTCCCGCCCATTGGCCACGCCCTGCACATGAGCCAAAACCAGTTTGGCCTCTGGTGCGCCATCGCCATCCACGACACGAGTTCGGTAGTGGGCGCGGCGGCGGCCTACGGCAACCAGGCCCTGGAAGTAGCTACGACGGTGAAGCTGGCGCGGGCGCTCTGGATTATTCCGGTGGCCATCGGCACGGCCATGATTTTCAAGCAGAAAGGCGTTAAAATCTCGATTCCCTACTTCATCTTCGGCTTCATCCTGGCGATGCTCTTCAACACCTTCGCCCCAGCCTACATCCCCGCCGCCAAGGCGCTGGGCCCGGTGATGGTGAACCTGGCCAAAATCGGCCTCACGGTGACGCTCTTCTTTATCGGCGCGGGTCTTTCGGCCAAGGTGGTGAGCTCGGTGGGTATCCGGCCCTACGTGCTGGGCGTGCTGCTGTGGATCGTGATTTCGACCACCTCGCTCTACGTCATTTTGCACGCCGTTTAGGCGGCCCGGCCCGCGGGGTGAAGGCGACCAATCTGGCCTGAAACGCTTAGTAATCAGGGGTTTGCCTGCTGATAATTTTCCTTCCCATTCCCACCCTTTTCGTCATGGAAACTCCCGCCGAGCCCTCGCCCCGCCTGCAACCCGAAGACAAGCAGGTGTTCATCAAGGTCGCCGGGCTGCTCACCTGGGTTATTGGGCTGATGGTGCTGGTGGTGGCCGTGACGGCCTACGTGCTGGTGTTTCCGCCCAAGCCCGGGGCCCCGGTAGCCGCCGCGGCCCCGCCGGCCGGTGCGGCGGCGCAGCCGGCTAGGGCGCAGCTGGTTAACTTTTTCACGCCCGCGCGCTTCCTGCTCGACAGCGTGCAAAACAACCCCGAGGGCGAGCTGATTCGCTACGGCCACGAGCTGATTGCCCACACCCCGCAGTACCTGGGGCCCCAGGCCAAGGACCCGCTGCTGCGCCTGGCCGGCAGCAACCTGGCCTGCCAGAACTGCCATTTGCAAGCCGGCCAAAAGGCCTTTTCGGCTCCCTACGTGGGCATCTGGGGCATTTACCCCACCTACAAGGGCCGCGAAAACGCCATCAGCACCCTCGAAGACCGCATCAACGGCTGCATGACGCGCAGCCTCAACGGCCAGCCGCTGACTCTTGACGGCAAGGAGATGAAGGCCATGGTGACGTACATGAAATGGCTGGGCCGCCAGGTGCCGGTGGGCGAGAAAGTGAAGGGCCAGGGGTTTGTCAAGTTCACGATGCCCAACCGGGCCGCCGACCTGGGCCAGGGCAAGCTCATTTTTGCCCAGCAGTGCGCCAGCTGTCACGGCGCGGGCGGCCAGGGCCAGCGCGCCCGCAGCAGCGGGCAGTACCAGTACCCGCCGCTGTGGGGCCCCGACAGCTACAATGACGGGGCCGGCATGCACCGCCTGCAAACGGCCGCCCGCTTCGTGAAGGCTAACATGCCCTTCGGGGCTACCGCCGAGCACACCGTCCTCAGCGACGAGGCGGCCTACGACGTGGCCGCTTATTTCAACTCGATGCCCCGGCCCCACATGGCCCACCTCGCCAAAGACTACCCCGACCTAAGCAAGAAGCCGGTCGATTGCCCCTACCCCCCTTACGCCGACCAGTTTACGCAGCACCAGCACCAGTTTGGCCCCTATGCCGCCATGAGCCAGGGCAAAAAAGGCGCGGAATAAGTGCGGCAAAACCCCTCTTTTCTTTCCAGTTTTCTCCCATGAAAAGCTTGTTTCTGACCGCCGCGCTCATCGCGGGTCTTTCCTTCACGGGCCGCGCCCAAACCCCCGCCGCTATGCACGATGCCGAGGCATTCCAGAAAGGCACCTTCGCCGGCGCGACCGCCGACCAGGCCCACTACAACGCCGTGTACCAGCTCGATAGCGACGACCCCAAGCTCATTCAGCAAACGCTGCGCAACATCAACAACGCGCTGGAAGACGCGCGGCTGAAGGGGAAGATTACTATTGAACTGGTGGCCTTCGGCAACGGCACCGCCCTCTTCCGCAAGGACCAGCCCTACGAGGCGCCGCTAACCGCCCTCAAGGCGAAGGGCGTCATCCTGTCGCAGTGCCTGAACACACTCAAGGAGAAGAAGATAAGCAAGGACGAGCTGCTGCCGCTCATCGCCTATGTGCCCAGCGGCAACGGGGAGCTGATTATCCGGCAGGCCCAGGGCTGGTCGCTGGTGCACCCCTAGGGGGGAGGGCCTGGCTCCGCCTGCACAATACGCTTACTTCCCAACCACCCCGCCCATGAAACGCCTTCCTCACCTGCTTGCTCTGGCTGCGCTCGCGCTGGCCCCGGCTGCCCTTTCGGCCCAGACCATGCCCGTGCAGAAACCCACGCCGCCCGACGCGGCCCACCGCTTCGACCCGCCCTGGAATGCCCCGTTTCAAACCGGCGAGGCCTTTACGGTGCCCGGGATTGACAACGTGCCCGACTTGTATGGCGACGTGGTGGACCCGCAGCTGGTGGTGTTTTTTGGGGGCAACCAGTTCATGGTGCTCGACGATTTGCTGCGCGAGTTTCGCAAGGCCTACCCGCAGTACCAGCGCATTTTCGTGGAAACGCTGCCGCCCGGCATCCTGGCCAAGCAGATTGAGCAGGGCGGGGCGCTGGTGGTGGGCAACCTGCGCATCGCCCTCAAGCCCGACGTGTACGCGGCCGGCAAAAACCGCATGGATATGACCCCCGAGTGGTTTGGACGCACCAGCAGCTACGCCCAGAACCGGCTGGCTATTATGGTCCGCAAGGGCAACCCCAAGAAGGTGGCCAGCTTGCGCGACCTGGGCCGGCCCGAGGTGCGGGTGAGCATGCCCAACCCCGCCTGGGAGGGCATCGGCAAGCGCATCGAAGAGTCGTATGAAAAGGCTGGGGGCGTGGCACTCAAAACGGCCGTGATGACGACCAAGGTGAAAGCTGGCAGCACGTTTCTGACCCAGATTCACCACCGGCAATCGCCCCTGCGGGTGCTCTACGACCAGTCGGATGCCGCCCCGGTGTGGTACACGGAGGCTTTTTACCAGAAAATGCTGGGCCACCCGGTAGAGAGCGTCGAGATTCCGGCCAAGGAAAACATACTGGCCAACTACGTGGCCGGCACGATGAAAGCCGCCCCCCACGCCCAGGCCGCCGAGGACTTCGTGGCCTTCCTCACCAGCCCCGCCGGGCAGGCCGTGTACCAGAAGTACGGCTTCCTGCCCCCGGTGAAATAACCTCCTTTCCGCCATGCAAACCCCTTTTCGCACCCGGCTCGGCCGGGTTGCCCGCTGCCTTATGCTCAGCACCTTAGCCGCCAGCCCGGCCCTGGCCCAGACGCCGCCCCAAACCCTGCACGTGTACGGCCCCGGCGGCCCGGCCACGGCTATGAAGGAGTGCGCTGCCGCCTTTACCAAACAAACGGGAACCCCCGTGGACGTCACGGCCGGCCCCGAGCCGCAGTGGCTACCCCAGGCCCAGCAGGATGCCGACCTGGTGTACGGCGGGGCCGAATATATGCTCACCCAAACTGCGCTGGCCCACCCCGGCCTGGTGGACGAGGCCAGCCGCACCAGCCTCTACGCCCGCGAGTCGGCGGTGCTGGTGCGGCCGGGCAACCCGCTGCACATCAAGCGCCTCGAAGACCTGACCCGGCCCGGCGTGCGCCTGCTCGACGTGAACGGGGCCGGCCAGATGGGCATGACCGAGGACATGGCTCGCACCCCGGCCCTCATCGCCAACCTCCAGCACAATACCCGCACCTCGGTGAAGACCAGTGCCGAGGCCGTGGCTCTCTGGCAGCAGCAGCCCCAGGGCTACGACGCCTGGATAACCTATGCCTCGTGGCAGCCGCGCCTGCCCGGCTCGGCCCTGGTGCGCCTGCCCCGCGCCCAGCGCGTGCACCGGGGCACGCCCATCGCACTCACCCAGCGCACCACCCAGGCGGCCACCGCCCGGCAGTTCGTGGCCTTTTTAAAGTCAGCCGAGGGCCACGCCATTTTCCGCCGCAATGGGTGGGAGTAGGGGGTAGGGCTAGCCACGTGAACACCCTCACCAAAACAATTTCTTCCTAATCATTAGCCATTTACCCCTTTCCTGCATGACCATTTTCTCCACCTCTACCCGCGCCCCGCGCCGGCTGGCCTTCGGCTTGGCCACGGCCCTGCTGGGTAGCGCCGCCCTGCTGGGGGGCTGCAAAAAAGACGACACTCAGGCGGCCGATACCGCGCCGCTGCTGCGCATTGTGTCGCCCGTGGCGAGTGCCGTGGTGGCACCCGGCGTGGGCCGCCTGGGCGCGGGCAGCTTCGACGGGGCAGGCTTTTTGGTGAACCTGGAAATCGTGACCCAGGACACGGTGACCATCCCCACCAAGGAAGGCCTCAACATCCGCAACGCCGCCGCCGTGGGCAGCCCCAACGTGAACCTGCCCGGCCTGACGGTGAGCCTCGACGTAGACCTGACCACCCCGGCGGGCGTGGTCATCGCCAAGGGCACCAACCTGGCCTCGCTCTTCAACATCGCGGGCACCGATGACACGCCCGGCCCCGGCGTCACGACCTGGGTGAGCTGGCACGTGCTCGAATCGCTGCCCGCCGGCACCACCAGCTTCAACCTCACGGCCGCCCTCAAGGACCGCGCGGGGCGCACCACTACCACTACCCAAAAAGTGAGCGTGGGCTCCGGCCCCGGCGGGGCGGCCAGCGGCCAGGCCCTCACGCCGGCCCCGCTCACCACCGCCCTCACGCCCGGCGCGGATGACCCGGCCGGCCCCACGGTGACGCTGCTGGCCCCGCGCCTCCCGAGCAGCATCAGCCCCGGCATCCAAACGGCGGGCGTACTGCCCACCCCACCCAGCCAGGGCGCCCTGTTTTTTGTGCAGGTGTCAGCCCTCGATAAGTCGAAAAACGGCATCGGGGTGAACGAGAACGCCCTGGGCAAGGCCGACGCCGACCGGGGCACCATCTTGGACGGCACCCAGTCGTCGAAGGGTCCCAACCGCTACGCGCCGGGCCTGGTCGTGACTTTCGACGTGCCGCTGCTGCAACCCAACGGCAACGTCATCGCGGCTGGCGGTAACCTGGCCCCGGTCTTCAACACGGCCGGCAGCGAGGTGGACCCTAGCGGCTTCGTGCGCACCACCTTCGGCTGGGTAGTAGGCGGCACCTTGCAGCTGCCGGCCGGCAAAACCAGCGTCACCATCAAGGCCGCCGTGGTGGACAACGCGGGCAAAACCGGCAGCGCCACCCAGGTGGTGCAAATAAGCCCCGTGGCCAACGGCCAGCTGCTGACGCCGGCCCCCTAGGGGGTAGTCTCTGGCGCGCTATTCCACCAACTCCCATCTCCATGAACCCCATGGCCCTTCCCTTGCTCGACTGGCGGGTGTGCCCCACCGGGCGGCCCGACGAGCCGCTGCGGATGCAGCGCCTCGAAGCGTTGGCGGCCCGGGCACCGGGCGTGGCCCACGCCCACCGCTTCTGGCTGCTGCTGCACGTGGCGCGGGGCGCGGGCGTGCTGCACCTGCCGGGGCAGGCGCTGGCGCTGCAACCGGGGCAGTTGGTGCTGCTGCCGCCGGGGCCGGTACTGGGCTGGGCGCTGGCGGCCGGCTGCCGGGGCGAGGTGGTGTGCTTTCTGGCCGACTACTACCTGGCCAGCTTTCCCGCGCCGGGGCTGCCGGCCGGGCCGGGGCCGTGGGCGCTGGTATTGCCCCCGGCCGAGCGGGCCGAAGTGCCGGCCCTGCTGCGCGGCCTAGCCCGCACCCTGGCCGAGCCTAACGCCGACCCCGCCCAGGCCCGCGCCTACCTGCACCTGCTGCTGGCGTTGGCTTTCCCGGCCGCGCCAGCCCCGCAGGGGGGTAGGGCGGCGGCGGTGGCCCGGCAGTTTGCGCAGCTGCTGGAAGCGCACTTTCGCACCCTGCACGCGGTGCGCGACTACGCCGCCCGCCTGCACCTCAGCCCCGACCACCTCTGCGCCTGCTGCCGCCAGTACCTGGGCCACCCCGCCCGCCAGCTCATTGGGGCGCGGGTGCTGGCTGAGGCCCGGCATCTGCTGGGCACCACGGGCCCGTCGGTGGCCGAGGTGGGCTATGCCCTGGGCTTTGAGGATGCCTCGCACTTCGGGCGCTTCTTCCGCCAGCACGCGGGCTGCTCGCCCCGGGCCTACCGCCAAAACCCGGCTTTGTACCAGAAAAACCTGGAAAACGGCCAGTTGCCCGGTAGGCCGGGCGGGTAAGTTTGTCCTGGGCCAGTTGCTGTAGCTTGGACTTGGTAGTCCGAGCGCTCGCGCAGCGGGCATCCGGCATCGGAAGTCGCTCGCCCGCAACTACCCGCTGCGCTCGTGCTCGGACTACCAAGACTAAGCTACACTTCCCCAGGGGGCTCTATTCTTTTCACTCCCTGGCGCGGACCGCTGGCCGGCCGGGGGCAATTTGCACAACGCTATGGCTACTGAGTTCACGGCCTCCTCGCAGGCGCAGGGGGGCATCGGCACGGCCGCCGCTCCGGCCACTACCCACGCCGACCACCTAGCCGGACCCGACCACCACGAGGCGCAGCACTGGCTTTTTAAGTACGTTTTCAGCCAGGACCACAAAATGATTGCCCGGCAGTTTCTGCTCACGGGCATGTTTTGGGCGCTGGTGGGCGGGGTGCTCTCCACGCTTTTCCGGCTGCAATTGGGCTGGCCCGAGGCCACCCTGGAATGGCTTAAGCCGCTGCTGGGCAAGTGGATTGAAGGCGGCAAGCTCAACCCCGAGTTTTACCTGGCCCTGGTGACGATGCACGGCACGATTATGCTGTTTTTCGTGCTCACGGCAGGCCTCAGCGGCACGTTTGCCAACCTGCTCATTCCCCTGCAGATTGGGGCCCGGGACATGGCGTCGGGCTTCATGAACATGCTCTCGTACTGGTTCTTTTTCCTGTCGGGGGTAGTCATGTTCACGTCCTTATTCCTCGAAACCGGCCCCGCCGCCTCGGGCTGGACGGTGTACCCGCCGCTCTCGGCCCTGCCGCAGGCCATCGACGGCTCGGGCCTGGGCATGACCCTGTGGCTGGTGAGCATGGTGCTCTTCGTGGTGAGCACGCTGCTGGGCGGCGTCAACTATGTGACCACCGTGCTCAACCTACGCACCAAGGGCATGAGCATGACCAAGCTGCCGCTCACGGTGTGGGCGCTCTTTATTACGGCTATCCTGGGCATTCTCACGTTTCCGGTGCTGTTTGCGGGCCTGCTGCTGCTGGTGTTTGACCGCTCGTTTGGCACCTCGTTCTACCTGTCCGACATCTATATTGCCGGGCAGGCGCTGCACAACCAGGGCGGCTCGCCGGTGCTGTTTCAGCACTTGTTCTGGTTTTTGGGCCACCCCGAGGTGTACATCGTCATCATGCCGGGCATGGGCATCGTATCCGAAATCCTGGCTACCAACGCCCGTAAGCCCGTTTTCGGCTACCGCGCCATGATTGGCTCGCTCTTCGCCATCCTCATTTTGTCGTTTGCGGTGTGGGGCCACCACATGTTCGTGACGGGCATGAACCCCTTCCTGGGGTCGGTGTTCATGTTTCTGACCCTGATTATCGCCGTGCCCTCGGCCGTGAAAAGCTTCAACTGGATTGCCACCCTCTGGCGCGGCAACATCCGGTTTACGACGGCCATGCTCTTCAGCATCGGGTTCGTGTCACTCTTCATCGCGGGCGGCCTCACGGGCATTGTGCTGGGCAACGCGGCGCTCGATATTCAGCTGCACAACACGTACTTCGTCATTGCCCACTTTCACCTGGTGATGGGCTCGGCGGCGTTCTTCGGGATGTTTGCCGGGGTGTACCACTGGTTTCCGAAGCTGTTTGGGCGGATGATGGACGAGAAGCTGGGTTATATCCACTTCTGGCTCACCTTCGTGGGCGTCTACCTCATTTTCATGCCCATGCACTACCTGGGCATTGCCGGCTTCCCGCGCCGCTACTACTCCTGGACGGCCTTCGACGCCTTTTCGCAGTTTGCCGACCTCAACCGGATGATTTCGCTGGCGGCCATCGCCGTGTTCTTCGCGCAGTTTATCTTCCTCTTCAACTTCTTTTACAGCATTTTCCGGGGCCGCCTCGCCACCCAAAATCCCTGGCACTCAAACACCCTGGAGTGGACTACGCCCATCGACGTGCCCCACGGCAACTGGCCCGGCGAAATACCCGCCGTGTACCGCTGGCCCTACGACTACAGCAAGCCCGGTGCCGACGCCGACTTCATCCCCCAAACCGTGCCCTACTCGGCCACGCCCGAGTCGAACCTGCTCGGGGAGGAGGTGCAGCTGGCCCAGGCCCGTGGCGAGTAGCCGGGCCCAACCCAGTGGCTTGCCCCTGCCGTACACGGCGGGGGCAAGCCCTTTTTTTACGCTCTTTCTTACGCTTATGAATTTTCTTCGTTTCCTGGCTGCTGCGGTGGCCCTTGCCGCCCTCAGCCTCCCGGCCGCCGCCCAAAACACGCCCCGCGGCGTGCAAAAGCAGGCGCGAGCCGACCGCAAAATGGACCGCGCCCACACCCTCAAGCACGGCGAAAGCCTTAGCGAAGAGCCGAAGCTGGTGCGCCAGGAAGACCGCCGCGACCACCGCCGGGCCAAGCCCCGCCGCTAGCCCGTGGCCCGGCTGCACGCCCCGCCCGTGGCTTACACCACCGTGGCGGGCCAAAACTTGCGCCGCATCGAGTCGCTAAGCGACGGCGTGTTTTCCATCGCCATGACCCTGCTAGTGCTCAACCTGCGGGTGCCGGCCGCCGACCTCGTGCGCACCGAGGCCGACGTGGGGCCGGCCCTGCTGGGGCTGCTGCCCAGCATCGGGGGCTACGTGCTGGGGTTTCTATCGCTGGGCATCTTCTGGGTGTGCCAGAGCACGCAGTTCACGTACCTGGAGCACAGCGACCGGCGGCTGGCCTGGTGGCATATTGCTTTTCTGTTGGTGGTGGGCCTGCTGCCGTTTTCAACGGCCTTTCTGACCACGCATTTTCCGCTGCGCGGGGCGGTGCTGGTGTACTGGGCCAACCTGCTGCTGGTGGGCGCTGCGCTGCTGGGCAGCTACCGCTACGCCCAGCGTCACAGCCTGTTGCGGGCCGTGGATGCGGCCGTGAGCCAGGCGTTGGTGCGGCGCATCGTGCTCATGCAGGTGCTCTACGCGGCGGCGGCGGGATTGTGCTTCGTGAGCGTGTACGCCGGGGCCATCCTGCTGCTGCTGGTGCAGCTCAACTATGCCCTGGGCCTGGTGGCCGACCGCTGGCTGGGCGACTGAATTTATTGGTATTATCCTGCATGTCAGGCACTCTTCTCCCTACCCCATGCGCATCACAAAATACATCCACTCCTGCCTACTGTTTGAGCTAAACGGCCAGCAACTACTGTTCGACCCCGGTAAGTTTTCCTTCACCGAAGGGCTGGTGCAGCCCGACGTGTTCAAGGACGTGGCCACGGTCATCATTACCCACGACCACCCCGACCACCTCGATGTGGACGCCCTCCAGCGCATCGTGGAGCAGAGCGGAGCCATTATTATTTCCAATGGCGAAGTGGCCGCCAAGCTGAAGCAGCAGGGGCTAGCCGTGCAAATCCACGAGGAAGGCCCGCTCGACCGGGGCGCGTTTCAGCTGCAAGCCCTGCCAGTGCGGCACGAGGCCATTCTGGACAGTCCGCTGCCCCAAATGACGGCCTGGCTGGTTAACGGCCGGGTGCTGAACCCGGCCGATTCCTTTGCCGAAAACCTGCTCCAGTTTGCGGGGGTAGAGTTGCTGATTCTGCCCGTTGCCGCGCCCTTCCTCACGGAGCTGGGGGTGGCCGATTTTGCCTTGAAGATGCGGCCCCAGCAGATTTTGCCGGTACACGACGGGTACCTCAAGCCCTTTTTCGTGCAGCAGCGCTACGACAATTATGAGCCCTATTTTAAGAAGCACAACATCGCGTTTCTGCGCCTAGCCGAGCCGGGCGATTCGGTGACGCTGGCGTAGCCTCTTTTCTGGATGCCTACCCCCACTTCCTCCCCGCAGCTGGCCCTGTCCGACCGGCTAGCCCTGCAACGCACTCGCCTGGCCAACGAGCGCACCTTGCTGACCTATGTGCGCACCAGCCTGGCGCTGGTGGGCTTTGGGCTGGCCCTCATTCAGTTTCACCCCGAGCGGGGCGGGCGGCTGGGCTACACGGCCCTGGCCGTGGCGGCCGTGGTGCTGGCGGTGGGCTTATGGCGCTTTCGCACCCATCGCCGCCAGCTAGCCGCATGCCAGTTGGCCGACGAATTAGTCTAGCCTCGCTCAGCGGCCAGCTAGCCTAGCTGGTGGCAAAGGGGCTGCATGAGAGCCATTGACTAATGCCAAGGGGGTAGACTCTTATGTAGAGCCTACCCCCTTGGGTAATGGCGAAGCACACCCGCTGTCGGCGACCTGGCCTAAGCTGTAGCGGCGGCAAGTGAAGCCAGCAGGTTTAGGGCTGCGTGAGGGTTACGGCGCCGGCCGGGTCTTTGTCGCCCTTCACCACGACGGGGAAGCGGCCCGGCAGCCGCAGCCGAATCTGGTAGTAGGCGTTCACCTCGACGCTACCCTCGTCATCGGTTTTGAAGGTCAGCACGGCCTCGGGGTTGGTGAGCTTGGTTTTATCGTCCGACAAATACAGGGTGTAGGACGTGGTAGCCGCCAGCTTTTTCAGCGCCAGCACCAACTCATCCACATCTTCGGTGGGGCGGATAGTGGCCCCGCCACCCACGCCGGGTACTGGCTGCGTGCCGAGGGGTACCAGCCGTAGGTTCACGGGCGTGGCGGGCATATAGGCTTCCAGGTTGCCGGCGCCGGGGCTACCCCCACCCGCTTTGACCACGTAAATAATGGCCTGCGGAGCCTGGCCGCTGCCGGTTTCGCTGAGCTTAGTATTGGTCTTCGTATCAATGCTGACCAGGGCGTCGCCGTTTTCGAGGCCCACGTAGACCTTGCTGCCGTCGCCGTTGGGCCACACGCCGTGCGGGGCCTGGCCCACGGGAATAGTCGCCACCAACGCAAAGCCGGGCGCGCGGGAGTACACTTTCACGGCATTTTCGCTAGCCACGGTCACGTAAGCGAAGTCGCCGGCCACGGCGCCGCTGTAGCGGGTGCCGCCGCCCGGCCCGGCAAGGTTGACGTGGTTGGTGAGCGGGCCGGTGTCCAGCACGCCCAACACGGCGTAGGTCTGGGCATCCACGACCGTGACCTTGCCCACGTCCTTATGCGTCAGCCACACCTGCTTGCCATCTTCGCTCACCACCAAGTTGGGCGAAAACTTGCTCACCACTGGCACGCGCTGAATGACCGACTGGCTTTTCACGTCAATGACGTCGAGCATCGCCGTGGCGGAATGATTGACGAAGGCCACCTGGCCATCGGGCCGGAACACGACCATGCTCGGCTCGGCTTCGGTGGTGATGTTCTTGACGACCTGCAGCTTGGCCACATCAATTACCGTCACGTAATTTTTGCCGCGCACTGCCACCCAGAACTGGCTGCCATCGGGCGTGAAGAAGCCCTCGTGGGGATTGCGGTCTACGTACACCTTGCCTTTTACCAGGTTGGTCGCCAGGTCGATGAAGCTGACCGAGTTGGTCAGCGTCGAGACGACGCCCAGCGTTTTGCCATCGGGCGATACGCCCAGGCCGTGCACGTTGGACTCCATGTCGTAGAGCGGGCTCAGAAACTCGGGCCTCCCCTTGCCCAGGCGAATGACGCCCAGCAGCTTGTTGGTGCTCGGGTCGTGCACGGAGACGGTGTTCGACGACTGGTCGGCGGTGTATACCCGGTCGGCGGCGCTGGCCGCGATGGGCCCGGGGTCGGGCGGCACGACCATATCGGGCACTGAGTCGTCATTCTTTTTGGTGCAGGCCCCCAGCAGCAGGGTAGCCGCCAGGGCCCAGGTGGGCAGCGAGAAGTTCAGCATGTTTAAATTCGTAACTAGTTGAAAAACACAGTTAATTAAGTTAAAAGGGCCAGCCTGGCGGCGGTTACACTTGGCGAGTAAGGAGCGCTAGTGCGGGGCGGGCGTCAGCAGCTGGCCATTCGTGGGAAAAAGAGCGTGGTTGAGGGAAGCAATAGAACAGGTTGGCCCGCCGGGGCCCGGCCAGTAGGTGTGCGGGTGACCCCGGTGGGCCCCACCGTCTTAATTTAGGGGCCTAGTCACCCACCAGGGCCGGCGGGCCGTCGTTTGCTTTAGGGGCCACGACCACCCGCGTAAAGGCCTTGCCGGCCGGGTGCAAATCGCCGCTGGCAATGCGCTGCACGGGGCCGAGCGCCTGGCCCATCGCGCCGCCCTTGGCGTCGGTGTGCACGGTGGTGAGGGGGTAGGCGCGGGCGTAGGGGGCCTGGGTGGAGTTAGTGAGGTAGATGTCGTAATCGGTATTGGGGGCCAGGGCGCGCAGGTTGAAGGTGGCTAGGTCCACGAGGCCTTCCGAGCGCAGGTTCATGGTGCCGGCGGCGGGTCCAGGGGTCGGGGGCCGTAGGTTACGGATGACCGTGGGCTGGTCGATGAGCTGCTGGCCGAGGTTGGCCGCGCTGGCCACACCCGAGGGCACGGCATCGGGCACGTACATCAGCGCCATCGGGGCCTGGCCGACCTTGATTTTGCCTAGTACTCGGTTGGTGGCCGTGCTCACGGCCACCGCCGAATCGCCGTTTTCGAGGCCCACGTACACCCGGCTGCCATCGCCCGCGGGCCAGATGCCGTGCGGATTGGCCCCCACCGCAATGGTCGCTAGCTGTTTAAAGCCCGGCTCGCGGCTGTACACCTTCACCACGTCTTCGCCGCCCACCGTCACGTAGGCCAGCTTGCCGGTGGGCAGGTCCACCGTGGCGACATGGTTGGTGATGGGCCCCGTCGTCAGCACGCCGCTGATGGTCAAGGTCTTGGTATCGAGCACCGATACTTTGCCCACGTCCTTGTGCGTGAACCAGATTTGCTGGCCGTCTTTGGTGGGAAAGATGTTGGGCGAGAACGGGCTGACGACGGGTATTTTCTTGATAACCTTATAGGTAGCCACGTCCACCACCGCCAGCTCGGGCGAGAAGCTGGAGCACACGAAGGCCCGCTTGCCATCGGGGCTGAAGGCGATTTGGCCCGGCCCGTTGGGCACCTGGATGCGACGGGTTTCGCGCAGCGTGGCGGCATCAATCACCGAGAGGTAGTCCTCGCCGCGCACCGTCACCCATACCTCCTTGCCATCGGGGCGGAAGGTGGGCTCGTGCGGGGCGCGGCCTACGTACACGCTGCCTTTCAGGGCATTAGTGGCCGTTTCGATAAACGTGACGTTGTTGGAGCCCACCGACACCACGGCCAGCAGCCGGTGGTCGGGCGAGGCCCCCAGGCCGTGCACCAGCGCCTGCCCCCGGTAGAGGGCCGACGTTAAATCGGGCTGCGGCTTGCCTAGTATCACCTGGCCCAGCAGCTTGTTATCCATCGGGTCGATAACGGACACGGTGTTGGAAATCTGGTCGGCGGTATACACCCGGTCGCGGTGGCTTACGGCCTGGGCTCGGGCAGCGGTGCCGGCCAGCAGCAGGGCGGGTAGGAGAAGGTATTTCATTGACAATAAGAATGTAGCGCGGGCTCTGCGAGTCCGCACGTGGGGTAATTCGGGCAACGCGCGGACTCGCAGAGTCCACGCTAAACGCTACCTAGGGCTTGGCCGGGTGCTGCTTCAGCCAGGCTTGCATCTGCTGAATCTCGACCTGCTGCTCGGCGATGATGCTCTGGGCCAGGCGGCGCAGGGCCGGGTCTTTGCCGTAGAGGAGTTGCAGGCGGGCCATGTCCACGGCTCCCTGGTGGTGCGGCACCATCATGGCCGCAAAGCTGGCGTCGATGTCGGCAGGGTTGGCCCCGTCCATGCGGCGCATGCCTTCGTCCATCACCACCATCACCGAGTCCATGCCGTGCTGGAAGGCAGCCACCGGGCTGCCGGGTTTGGCGGCGGGCATCGTCATACCGGCCATGCCGGCGTGACTCATGCCGGCCATGTGGTGCTGGGCCCGGGCGGCGGAGGTGGTCCCGAGCAGCAGGCCGAAAAGCAGGAGGGTGTTTTTCACGTTCGTTTTGGCGACCAGGTAATAGCGTTGGCCGCTCAAACGTACGGGCTTCGCGGGGCGCTAGCTACGGCCCGGCGGCGAGTTGGCCTTATTGCGGGCTGAATTGGCTTTTTTGGGTGAGGCGGGCCGCTAGCAAAGTCTGCCCCTCACCCAAACCGCTTTAAAAACTGCTGAATAACTGTGTTGTAGCTGCGCGACGACGTAACGTGCAGCCCATTCGCCATCCGAAACAAGTACTCGCCGTGCGCCCACGGCTTAAACTCCATAATATGCTCGGTCTGAATAACAACCGAGCGGTGGATGCGCAGAAAATGGGCCGGGTCGAGGCGCTCGGCCAGCTGGCTTAGGGTGGCCCGCAGCGGATGGGTGGCCCCGGCCAGGTGCAGCAGCACGCCGCTGCTGGTGGCTTCGAGGTAGCACACGTCGGCGGCGGGTACGAAAAACTGCCGCTCCGGCTGCTTCACCAGGAAACGGTCCTGATAGTCGGGTAGGGGGGTAGGGGCGGCCGGGGGCCAGGCGCGGAGCAGGGCTGCCAGGTCGGCCCCGGCGGCGTGGGTATCGCGCTGGTTTATTTGTAGTTGCACCCGGTGCACACAGTCGGCAAAGCGGTCGGGGTCGAGGGGCTTCAATAGGTAATCGACCGCGTGCAGGCCGAAGGCGGCCACGGCATACTGGTCGTAGGCCGTCACGAACACCACCAGGGGGAGGGGCTGACCGACGGCCCGCAACTGTTGCAGCACCTGCACCCCGTCGAGGCCGGGCATCTGCACGTCCAGAAACACCACGTCGTAGCCGCCGGCTTGCAGGGCAGCCAGGGCCTCGGGGCCGTTGGCGCACTCGCCGGCCACGGCCAGGGCGGGGAAGTCGGCTAGCAGCTCGCGCAGCAAGTGGCGGGCCAAAGGCTCATCATCTACCAGCAGAGTATGGATGCTAGCGCTCATGCTGTTACGAGGGATTGGCCGGCCGGCGCGGCGGCCACGAAGGGCAGCGACAGCCGCAGGCAGTAGCCCTGGCCGGGAGCGGTGTCCACGGTTACGGCGTAGTCGGGGCCGTAGCGGGTGGCCAGGCGGCTTTCGAGGTTGCGCAGGCCGATGCCGCGGGCGGCGGTGTTGGTGGTGCCCCGGCCGTTGTCCTGCACTTGCACCAGCAGCCGCCCACCCTGCTGCCGGGCGCTGATGGCCAGCTCGCCTGCTCCCGCCTGCGGGGCCAGGCCGTGGCGCACGGCGTTCTCCACCACCGGCTGCAACAGCAGGGCTGGCAGTAGCGCGCCCTCGGTACCGGGCGTGACGTCATAGGCCACGACCAGGCGGTCGGGAAAGCGGGTTTGCTCGATTTCGAGGTAGAGGCGCGTGAGGTGCAGCTCCTGCGCCAGGGTCACCTCGTGGGCATCGGCGCCGTCGAGCACCAGCCGCAGAAACTGGCTGAGTTGGGCCAGCATCCGGCGGGCGGCCTTCACGTCGGCACTCATCAAAGCCGATACTGCATTGAGCGAGTTGAAGAGAAAATGGGGCTGGAGCTGCATTTTGAGCGCTTGCAACTGCGCCTGCACCAGTTGGGTTTCGAGCTGGGCGGCCCGCAGCTGGCCCTCCCGAAACCGCTCGCGGTACTGCACGGCGTAGGCAATGCAGAGCAGCATCCAGTAGATAGGCACCCAGTTGTTGGCATTGGCTACCACGCTGGCCAGCGAAAAGCCGCCCGGCAAGGCCCCCACCGCGTCCATCGCCCCAGCATACACGAGGCGGTAGGCCAGGGTGAGCCCGTAGCTGGCCGCCGCGTGCGCCAGCAGCTTGGGCAGCCAGCGCCGCCGCTCAGTGAGGTCGAAGCGGGCCGCCAGCGCAAACACTACCGGCGTCAACAGCCCCCAAATCAGCCCGTGCAGCAAGCGCCCGCCCAGCGCCTCGCGCCAGTCGGTGGGCGTGCCGGCCGACAGGTTTTGCCCAAAAATCAGCAGCACCATGAAGCCGCTGAATAGCAGCCAGGCCAGCGCAATCACCGGCCCCGCCACCAGGGGCGGCCGGGGAGTAGTGGCTGAAAAAGGCTGCTCGGCGCGCATGGGCCAAAGGTAGCGCAGAGCCGGGGCTAGTGGCCTTAGTTAAAAGTTTGGTACAGATGTTACATCAGTCTAGCTATCGAGCTGATAAACAAGCACGAAGCACAAAAACGGACGTTTTTTGAGGCATTAGCCCGTTTTGCATTTCCCTAACGGGAATTTCTGTTCCTACTCTTGCGCTACCCCTAATTGATAGCCGAAAACCAAATGAGAACGGAGCAGCTGCCCGCCGGCATTGGGCCGGAAATTGTGTACTCGCACTATGAACGCCGCCAGTTATCGGGTGAGCAGTGCGTGGCCGAGCACGGCCTAACCTACCTGCTGGCGGGCAGCCTGCGGGTGACCGATGCCGGGGCCAGCCAGACATTTGAAGCCGGGAGCCTGCTGTTTTCGCGCAAGAACTTCTTAGCGAAGTTTACCAAGCAGCCAGCCGAAGATGGGCCCTTTCGGGCCATCACCGTGGTGTTTGGCCGCGCCATGCTGCTCGAATACCGCCAGCCGCACAGCGTTCGGAGCGAGCCGCCCGCCCCCGCAATGGCCGCCGTGATGCCCCTGGCTATCAATGCATCGCTTAACGAGTTTTTCGAGGCGTTGCAGCCGTATTTCGAGGTGCCGCTGCCCGCGCCGCTGGCCCGGGACCAGCAGCAAGAGGCGCTGCGGCGGTTGCTGCTGGCGCAGCCGGTGCTGCAAACGGTACTGTTCGATTTCGGGCAGCCCGGCAAAATTGACTTGGAGGCCTTCATGCGGCAGCACTTCCGCTTCAACGTGGAGCTGAAGCAGCTGGCCTACCTCACTGGCCGGAGCCTGGCGACGTTCAAGCGGGATTTTGATAAGGTTTTTCACAATTCGCCCGCCCGCTGGCTCTACCAGCAGCGGCTGGCCGAAGCCCACTACCTGCTGCAGGAAGAAAGCCGGCGCCCATCGGACGTGTACCACGAAGTCGGCTTCGAGAGCCTGGCGCACTTCTCCCATGCGTTCAAGCAGTTTTTTGGGTGCAGTCCATCCCGCATTCGCACGGCCCCGGCGAGCCATTAAATCACCCTATACCCAGTCATCATGCCCACTATTTTCATTACCGGCGCTTCGTCCGGCTTAGGCAAAGCCACGGCCAAGCTTTTTGCCGGCCGGGGCTGGCACGTTATCGCCACCATGCGCCACCCCGAGCGCGAAACCGAGCTGACGCAGCTACCCAACGTGCACCTGCTGCCGCTGGACGTGACCGACCCGGCCCAGATTGAGGCCACCGTGCAGCGCGCCATCGCCCTGCACCCCGTGGACGTGGTGTTCAATAACGCCGGCTACGGCCTCATCGGCGCGCTCGAAGCCCTGTCGGACGAGCAGATAACCCAGCTGGTCAACACCAACCTGCTGGGCGTTATTGGGTGTTGTTAAACAAATAGGGGAAAACCTCCGAGTCGGCAGCTAAACAGCTTAAATGCTACCGAAAAGGCACAAATGCGCCGTAAGAGTAGCAAGAGGCGATAGTGTTACACGTCCCTTAAGAGCATCGAAAGAGGATGGTGAAAACGAACGTTAAGACTATAGCTTTGTCCTGTTGCCGAGTAATTCACTGTCAGACAAGTCACTAAATCCAAAAGCCGGGCAGCTATGCGGCAGAGTCGGAGGTTTTGCCCTATTTGTTTAACAACACCCGTTATTCGGGTAACGAAAGCCTTTCTGCCGCATTTGCGGGCGAAGCAGTCCTGCCGCATCATCAGCACCACGTCCATTGGCGGGCTCATTGCCTTTCCCTTGTATTCGATATACCACGCCACCAAGTGGGCCATTGAAGGCTGGAGCGAAAGCATGTCGTTTGAGCTGGCGCGGCACCACATCGGCATCAAAACCATTTCGCCGGGCGGCATTGCCACCGATTTCACGGGCCGCTCGCTCGAAGTTGCCGGGCACCTGGACGCGGCTTACGCCGACCTGTTGCAGAAGCTGATGGCTGGCCAGGCTAACGCCCAGTTCTCGCCCGCCCAGGCCATCGCCGAAGTAGTGTACGAAGCCGCAACCGACCAGAAAGACCAACTCCGCTACCAGGCCGGCCCCGATGCCGTGGCCACCTACGCCCAGCGGCTGGCCGCCGGCCCCGAAGCCTTCCGGCAGGGCGTGGCCGCCCAATTCGCATCGTCCGAGGAGGTGAGTTAAAATACTGTCGCCGACCAAAAGCAAGACGAGTAATCTCAGCGCTGCGGATGACGTAATCGTCTGAATAACAGTAAAAAAAGGTACAAATTCTGTTAATGGTTTGTACCTTTTTTTACTGTTAAACTGCAACAGATGGCACCTTAGTAGAAGGCATCCATTTTTAGACTATGTTTGTACTATTGAGGTTACTTTTTAGCGGGCACCGCCTGCGCTTTCCGCAGTCCCACCACTGTCAGAAATAACCCTCCGGGATTGGTAGAGGCTTTCATCTTGCCGGTTTTGAGCTTGTAGCAGAAGGAAAAAAGCTCATCTACCATGCGCGCTTCGCTGAGAATCTGCTCAATTAGGCGGGTGTCCCGGATATCGAGCTCCACCAGCCGCTGCCGCGCCATCTGCAGCCGGGAGTCATCCAAGGGCTGCTCAAACGGCAAGGGCAACTGGTGCGGCTCCTGCTGCTTAATTTGAAAACGGATACTCTCGAACGAGCGGCCTTTCTTGATGAGTTCGTAGCCGATGTGCAGGTCCGTATTCAGGTTAATTTGGTGCACCGCCACGTCGAGCACGTACTTCTGAAACATGGACACCTTGGTGTACTGCTCCGGCTCAATCCCTTTGGGGTCTTTCAGGGCCAGCATCACCTTCAAGTCGTGCAGGCTGAAAGTGCGGGTTTCGGACTTGTCCTTCCACTGCGAGGCAATCTGGTAGATGCGCTTGGCGTACTTACTGCTCAGGCTAAAGGCCGCCTGCAGGCGGAAGGAAGTGAAGTTGCGCTTTAAGTCGATGAGGTAGGGCCGAATCTTCTCGGATATTTCCAACTCAATTACGCCCTCGCCCTTCATGTACTCGGCCGAGGCCAGCAGGCCGACCTGCAGAATACGCTTGTTGTCTTCAATCACGTACTCCCGGGTCCGTAGCGCCGAAGTGGCTTCCAGAAACTGCTGGTAGTTCCACTGTCGGCCGGTAAGATGCTGCAGGTCCAGCACTTTGACCCGGTAGAAGGTGCCGATGCGGTCTTCCTTCTTCAGCAGCGAGAGCAGATAGAACACAATATCCATCTCGCAGGCTGTCATCTCGTAGCGCGCCGTCGTAATGGCGTTATGCTGCCGGATTTCGAGGCCAGTGGAATTGGCTATAGCAGCCGCATTATCAAGAACTTGCATAGGGGTGGGAAGGCAGTAGGATAGGCGAAGATAACAAGTGGAAAGCAAAAAGAAAGACCAAAAGAAAGTTTTCCCTTTAGGTTCTTTCTTTTCACTTATAAAACCTTTCCTAAGTGCCTTGCTATAGGCTGAAAATCAATACGTTGTAAGCCCTACAAATAAGACAAATAACTAACAAATCTCACAAGCTTGTGATGAGGACAAAAAAAGGCTTTTAGGGTGTTCAATATTCGCTGGCACGAGACACAGAAAAGCAAAACAACAAAGTCGGAACCACGGCTCATAAAAAACAGTGATTGCACTTTTCTAATAATCATTATAACATTGCTTGAAGCAACGTTCCGATTGGACGTGACCGTCTCATGGACGGTAGGTTCAAAGGCAAACATTCTTAACTACTGCCCCCAGCTTCTGACTTCAACGAAAAGAAAGGTTTTATAAGCCTCGGAAGGGGGTAATACAATGCGTTGATTACGTCAGCGAATATCCCTCACTTCGGGCAACAACTACCATTACTCCCCCAAAGGAAAGGTTTTATAAGCCCGTTTATAACTTTCCACTAGCCTTTGAACAAGCTAAAAGAAAGGTTTTATAAGTCAGTTGTTAGCTTCAGCTTACTATTCTCCCCAGCTTTTAACAAACCAGAGGAAAGGTTTTATAAGCCTAAAAGCCCACTCATTGGCTGGAAACGCAGATAACTGTAGCTCTACTGACAGGCTGCTTTCCGTGGGTGACAACTTCAAACCCGCAGCTGGGTAGACAACCGTCGACAACTGGAAGCTCGCCACCCTGCTCACCATACTGGACCAACCGGGGATACTACCGCACCAACCTGGAAGCTACAGTAACTCTCTGAACGGAGCAGCGCTATCCAGTGGGTGAAACTGAACCCCAGCTGGCAGTCTACCTGAATCCTCCTGAACCAAGAGCTCAGTTAGTAGCAAGCAGACACTTCGAAAAAACAAGAGGGGAAAACAGCCCCAAGACCCGTTACCAGCGCTTTATTATATTCAATAATTGACACTTTAATTTAAACAAATTTGAAACATTAATGCCCTGTTTTGCGTTTAATAACTATCCGGAACGCAGTAAACCAGCATTTTGCTTATGAGCACCAAGCCCGAAGTCGTCGAAGAAGCTTACACCATCTTGTCACAGCTAGGAGGCCGGCGCTTCCTGGTGATGACCGGCGCCGACAAGCTCATGGCCGCCGGCCGGACGGCCAGCAACTCCAACCCCTGGCTGCGCATGGACCTGCGCCGCAACCAGGCCCAGGTAAACCGGCTGAAAATTACGCTCATGCCGACCGATACCTACACGGTGGAGTTTTACCACCAGAAGCTGGTCGACTGGGAGCCGGTTATCACCAACCAGCAGACGTTTGAAATGGTGTACGGAGAGGATTTACCGGCCCTCTTTACCTCGGTCACGGGCTTCGATACCCACCTGTAACCCCTGCCTGATGCGTGCCAGCGAAGCCCCCACCATCATCGACCCGGGCTGGAACCAGTACCGCAGCCGGGTTATCGCCGCCATTACCGACGTGGAAATGCTGATGCAGCAGCTGGGCAAAGGCCTCGACTGCGACGGCCTGACCGCCGAAGTGGCCCAGCGGCTCGGGCTGCGCGTCGATACCCAGCCCGATTTCGACGTGCTCAGCGTCCTGGTGCGGGCCGTACGCCCCATCGGCCGCGAGGCGCTACGGGCCACCCGCGAGGACCAGGGCGGCCAGTTTTCTCTCCTGCTACTTTAACCCCGATACCATGCCCAGCCCCAGGATTTAGTTGTTGGCGACGCCGTGTATTACGCTCGGGAGCGGGCCGTGGGCCTGATTTACACTACCTACGAGCGGGGCCGCCACGAGCGCCCCGGCGTGCAGCTGCTGCTCAGCGACGGCCGCGACCTGAGCGGCTTCAGCGCCGAGGAAGCCGACCAGTTTCTGCAGCCGCTGGGTGAGACGGGTCTGCACTACGAGTTTGCGAACGTGGGCCAGCTGGCCCGCGACTACCAGCGCGGGGTGTTCGGCCAGGCCTTCCACAACGCCCGGGTGCTGCTGCTCACGCGGGAGCTGGCCAGCCCCGAACCGCCCGCTGCCTAGGCATTTTCTCCCTTTTGTTCTTTTTTGCCATGCCCCCGACCACTCAGCACGCCCTGAATAGCCTCGTTTTCGCCCCGCAGCTGGCTTATCTGGCCGTCGAGCAGCAACCGGCCGACTCAACCGAAGCGCAGCGCCTGGAGCAACTGCGGCAGCTTATCGAGGCCGCGCCCGACACGGCCGACCTGCGCGGGTTTGCCGAGCCGGCCCGCCAGCTGCTGGGCCCCGGCTACCAGGTGCACTGCGGCAGCTCACACGTCTGGATAAAGCGCGACGACCTGCCCGAGCGCCTGGCCATCGTAGCCGACCGCTACACCACCGCCTACCGCGAGTGGAACAGCCCGCTACCCGCTCCGGAGCCGGGATAGCCGCTTATAAAAAGTGGTTTTTCAGTTCTGGCTTTGCCTTAACTTGCCTCGCTAACGCCTGACTACGCCCTCCATGTACAACTTTCCGAGCCTCACGAAAAAGGACTGGGTCACCGACTACGGCTTCCGCAAAGCGCTCGCAGCCGACCCCGGCACGATGAAGTTTGCCGGACAGACCGTAGGGGCCGGACGCCGCGACATCGTGGAATACTGGCAGCGGGAGAAGGCCCACTACCGGCTCTGGGAGCTGCTGCTTTACATGGGCAGCCACACCGTGCCGCAGACGGTGGCCTACTTCGACCTGCCGGCCGACACGGCCGAGTTTCTGCGCTGGGTCTACAACGAGGTGTCCCACGAGCAGCGGGAGCAGGTGGAGGAAATGGTGCAGGGCTTTGCCAGCGGCTTCGACCAGATGAATTTCTTCCCCTACGCCGAGCTGTACACCATCTGGCAGCGGGCCGACGAGCGGCAGGCCCGCGACGGCAACGTGCTGGTGTACCTCGACCGCATCACTGAGCCGGACGGGGCGGAGATTGTCCGCTACCAGGCGCCCAGCTTTTTTGAATAGCCGAACTACGGGGCGGCGGGGGCCGTAATGTTGCAAAAATTGACTAATCTTTGCTCGTGTTAGACCTCTTTGCGGCCCCGGCTATGCTCAAACCAAGTTCCTATAATTCGCTGGCCGAACTCATTCACGCCCTGGGCATGCGCAGCGATACGGCCCGGCACATCGGCATTTCGCACAACACCCTGAACGTGCGGATGTCCAAGCCTGGCACCTTTACGCTGGATGAGCTGGTGAAAGTGGCCGAGCTAGCCAAGTCCGACCTGCTCACCATGACCAGGCTGGCCCAGAAGCAGATGGATAACCCCGTGGAGCCACCCGCGCCAGCGCTGGGCCGCCCGCGCTTCAAGAAGAACCAGCCAGACGCCAGCTAGCTTTTAGTCAGCTAACGTCTAGCTTAGGCAGCAGCTGAACTACCATTCGTAGCCAGTTGCTGCACTTCACCACCGACTTTTTACCACTCGTCCTTTTTTCTCCCAAGGGCTAATCGGGCTTGGTAGTTTCGCTGCGTACTAGCTACCCAGCATGAAGCTTATTATCGTCGAAAGTCCCAACAAGATAAAAAAAATCAAGGGCTACGCGGGACCAGAATATGAGGTGGCTGCCTCCGTGGGCCACATTCGAGACCTGCCAGTAGGCGGAGGGGACATTGGCATCGACCGCGAGCACGGCCACGCCTTGAAATACGTCGTCAGCGACGACAAAAAGGCCGTGGTGGCCAACCTGCGCCGCCTGGCTAAAGCCGCCGGCCCCCAGGGCGTGTACCTGGCCACTGACCCTGACCGCGAAGGTGAGGCCATTGCCTTTCACCTCTGCGAAGTGTTGGGCCTCGACCCGCGCACGACCAAGCGCATCGCCTTCCAGGAAATCACTGAAAAGGCTATCAAGGCCGCGCTGGCTGCGCCCACCACGGTGGACCTGCACCTGGTGCACGCTCAGGAGGGCCGCCGGGCGGTGGATAGGCTAGTGGGCTTCACCATCAGCCCGGTACTCAACCGCAAGCTGGCGGCGGGCCTCTCGGCGGGCCGGGTGCAGTCGGTGGCCGTGCGCCTGGTGGTGGAGCGGGAGCGCCAGATTCAGCAGTTCACCGACACGTTCACCGTGCCGGTGGTGTCCACCCTGCAGACCAGTCACGGCGAGCAGCTACGCGCCCGCCGCACGGCCGCGCCCTTCGCCGCGCTCGACCAGGCGCAGACCTACCTGTCGCAAGTCGGCCGCGGCGCGGGCTTTGGGGTGCTGGGCGTGGAGAAGAAGCCCGTGGAACGGCAGCCCGCGCCGGCCTTCTCCACCTCGACGCTGCAGCAGGAAGGCGTGAAAAAGCTGCGGTTTACCGTGCAGAGGGTATCGGACCTTGCTCAGAAGCTGTTTGAGGGCGGCCATATCACCTACATCCGCACCGACAGCGTGAACCTGGGCGAGGAAGCAACCCAGCAGGCCCAGGCGCAGATTACCGCGCAGTTCGGGGCCGGTCAGTTTCAGGCCCGACAGACCAAAAACAAGGACGGCGCGCAGGAAGCCCATGAAGCCATCCGCCCCACGCATTGGGAGCAGGCCCACGCCGGTGATACGCCCGACGAGCAGGCCCTCTACCGGCTGATTTACGCCCGCGCCCTGGCCTCGCAGATGCTGGCCGCCCAGTACGACCAGACCACGATAACCCTCGCGCCGGCGGCCGATGCCGCTGACACCTACACCAGCTCCACCCGCGTGCTCACCCGCGCCGGCTACCTGGCCGTGTACCAGGATGCCGAGGAAGAAGGGGAGGAGCCCGATGACGAGGCGGAAACGACCCTTAAGCATCCGGTACAGGAGGGTGAGGCACTGACGCTGGTAAAGCTGGAGGCCCGTCAGAGCTTTGCCCGGCCCGCCAGGCGCTACAACGAGGCCACCCTGGTCGCGGACCTGGAAAAGCAGGGCATCGGCCGGCCGAGCACCTACGCATCCATCCTGCGCACGATTTTCGCCCGGAAGTACATCAGCACCGGCAGCGTAGCGGGTAAGAAGCTCACGGCGCAGGTACTGACCTGGCAGGGTGGCCAGCTGAGCACCAGCCAGCGCAGCGAGACGCTGGGCGCGGATAAGGACAAGCTGCTGCCCACGGCCACCGGCACCCAGGTCACGGAGTTTCTGGAGCGCAACTTTCCCAAGGTGATGGACTACAAGTTCACCGCCGGCTGCGAGGCCGTGTTCGACAAGATTGCCCGGGGCCAGCAGACCTACCAGCAGTTCGTGCCCATGTTCGACCAGAACCTGCTGGGCTGGGTGGCCGCCGCCGACCAGCTCACCCCAGACCGGGCCGAGCTGCAAAAGCGTCTCTTGGGTCACTTTGAAGGTGCGGAAATGCTGCTGGGAACTGGTAAAAACGGCCCTTACATCCTGCACGCTGAGAAATATTACAACCTTCCCGAAGGCACCAGCCCCGCACAGCTGAGCGAAGCGCAGGCCCGGGACCTCATCACCCAGCGCCGGGCGTCGGCTCCCCGCGAGGTGGGCCTGCACGAGGGCAAGCCGGTCGTGGTGGGGCAGGGGCCGAAAGGCGTTTACCTGAAGTGGCGCGAGCAGTATTTCAACGTGCCGGCCGGCATATCGGCCGCGGCTGTTACCCCGGCGCTGGCCGTCAATTACCTCATCAAAGCCCAGGCGGAGGCCGCCAAAAATGTTCTGGCCACCGTGGGCAAATATACCATCGGCCGCAACGAGTGGGGCCTCTATGTCACCGATGGGGAGGTAAAAGCTAAGTTTAAGCCCGACTGTACGGAGGAGCAGGCCCGGGCCACCACGGCCGAACAGGCCGCCGAAATGATTAAAAGCTACAAAGCATGGAAGAAGAAAAACGCGGGCCGGAAGTAGCGCCCCTCAGCTTTCCCGACTTGAGCCTGGCCCTGCCCTATCAGGACGCGCTGCTCTACGCCCAGAACCGGTTGAAGATGATTGCCCGGGGCGGGCTGCTGCCTTTTTGCGAGGCCCACAAGTTTCCCTACACCACCATCATCAACTTGAAAAACGGCAACCTGAAGAAGGAGGAGCCTCGGTTGCTGCATCGGCTGTTGCGCAGCCTTGACGTGCCGAACGAGCTGCTGCAATTTCCGCCGGATAGCCCGAGCCAGCGATTTTTGCTGCCGGACGGGGAGGCGTTGGCCACCTTTCAAATGCAGATGGCTTCTCTCACGTCTGGTAGTGGATGCGCCAGACAAGAAACAGTTTGAAATAAGCGTTAAATAATAGGCTGACCCTTAGTTATCGCATCTATTTTCTTAAACTGTTCGGCGCTGTCGTTGATAAAATCGTCGTTTGATGTAAACCGTCGTATTTCATCTATCATTTTATTCTGTATCAGCTGCGTGACATAGTTCATTCCGCCGATAGTCATGCCGACAGCATGGGTTATTTCAGCTTCTGTAAGAACTAGCTGCATAGATTGTACAATCATGTTGTCACGCTTCCAGAGTATTATGTTGTTCTTTTCATACCCATTGATGAGTAAATAGGTCGACCTGCCTAAAATGGTAAAATATACATACTTAAGAAGCCATAGCTTGCTTGAGATAAAAGGTTTTTGAAAATCTATTTCTACTGAGATTTTGGCTAATGCCTCACTACTTGGCATCATGGAAACTGATGCCAACTGTGTACCTAAACTTTTGCCGCTATTAATGCCCTTTACGGTAGTTTCCTCATCGGTCAGTATTCGATAAATCAGGTTTACTGGATTCGGGGTGGTGTCTTGCGCTTTTAGAATGCATTGCCAATAATGCTCCACTACTTCCAACCTTTTGGTCATCAGCTTCTGATAAGTAGCACTATGATTTGTGCTCAGATTGGAGGCGAAAGCATTGTTCTGGCTTATGATGGCTTTAAGTGCTTCAAGTTCCGTGTTATTGTTTTGGGTTAGTGTTGACTTAATGGTTTCTAACTCCTTGTTATTGTTTCGCTGCAGCCTGTAAATAAATTTTTGAAGCAGGAGGTTGCCAAAGAAAGTGCTAACACCAACTAAGATTACCCCGATACCACCAAAAGCACCAATCGTGTAAAGCAAGTACTTTACTATTAATTCATTGGTTATTTGATTGGGCTCTATCATACCATGAAATAGGTTGGTAGTAAAAGGAAATTGAGTGGCGTGCCGAACACAACAAAGCTAATCAATCGACCAGCTTACCTCAGTTGGAAGCTTCTACCGAAGCTCCAACATCATCCAAGCCAAATCAACTTCCGGAAACTCCTCAGCACCGAGAAAACCGCCGGTCAATAGCTCGTCCTTTAGCAGCGCGCAACGCTTCATAAGTGGGTGTAATTCGCGCCAGATAGTTTGTAGCGGCAGCAATTTCTTCAGCCAGTCCTGCCTCTGCTCGGCACTGTGCAGCCCCCACAAGCTCGGCTTCGCGTTCACGTGCTGCCACTCGGCTTGCATGCGTAGCTCGGCGCTGCTCAAGGCCATCTTCCGCTGCTGCAGTTGCTGGTTCCACTCGTTCAAGCTCTGCTTGTAGCTGCTCAGCTCCTGCCAGCTCGCGTTCAAATCGTCCCAGCTCGGCAGCGCGACGGTTAACATCGGGTGTTTCGTTTTCCAGGACTCTAATTCTTCGCGCAAGCGCATCTCCCGCCCGGTAGCTACGCTTTTCCAGGTAGCCACTAAGCCGGGCAATTCGCTCCTGGATTGCGTGTTCTGCTGCCGTAGCTTCTTCAGCAGTTGTGGTGCCTGTTGCTGCTTGTTGCTCAAGCGCTGTTGCAGCGCGTTGAAATCGTTTTTCAAGGTCTGCTTCTTCTGCTTCACGCTTGCGTCGTAGCTGCTCTCGGCTTGCTGTAAGAGCTTGGATTGTTCGTCGATTCGCTGCTCGGCGCTCTTCCACTCGTTTTCGTAGCTCAGGAGCTGCTGCTCGATAAGCTGCGTCGAGGGCCAGGTCAACTGCGCCGATTTCGCCGCCAATTCGCGCTTGCTCGCTTTCAAAGACTCGCGCCACATCTGTTTTCGCTGTTCCCAGCTCAGTTTTTTCGCGCTCAATTTCTGCTGTTGCTTCTCCAAACGACGCGCATATTTCTGCCTCAGCTTCGGCAAGTGCGGCTGCAAAAGCGTCGTCCTCTTGGCTTTCCGCTGCTGTAAGGTCTGCGTCCGCGCCTGCAAATCGCTCACGGAGTGCTCCCATTGCAGCTCCGCCCATAAATTTTCTAAGACTGCGAGCTGCTTCTCTAATTTCGTGCAGCTGGCATTCAAGGGATTCCGGCTCGTCGGCGGGTGCTTCTTCAGGATAGATTCCACCAAGTGCCGGAGCGCTGGCGGCATCACTTCCAATGGGGTCAGTAGTTTCTCGCTCATGGTTGTAGAGCCATTTGGTGCTGGCGTGAGAGGCTAATAAATCTTCAATTTCACGGGCCGTCAGGAAATAAGGAATGGTGATTTCAATCGTGTCCACCTGTGCCCGGCGCAGGGCTACGAGTTTTTTGTAGTCCACCTCGTGCGTAACATGGATTTCAATGAGCAGGAGCATCTTATCCTCCGCATCGGTGAAAATGACATCGGGTCGGTAGATGGCTCGCTTCTCGCCCGGCACGGCCACGAACTTGCCCGCTTCCCGCTGGAAATCCAGTCCGCACGCGGCATTTTCGTACACCGTGCGCTCGTTATACACGTGCACGGCCCGCACTGTGCGGGCTTCCCGCAGGGTGGGCACGGGCCCCTCGTACCCCTCCGCCCGACGGGCCACTACGGGCGGTACCTGCACCCACCGCCGCTGCTGGAGCACCGCTTTGGCGTGGCGGTGGGCATGGGTTTCGTCCTGGTAGTGGCAATGCTCATCCAGTGACCGCACCTTGTGGCGAAAATGCCGGGTTTGGTTGATGTCGCCATAGCACAGACTAACGGGCTTGCCGCAGCCCCGGCAGGTGTAGCCCCGGCAGAGCTTGTCGGCTGCGTCGGCCCGCACCACATTGCCCTGGGCATCATTGGCAAACGCGAACTTAACACGGGCAGGCATGGAGTAGAAAAATACGCTAAAGAAAAAAAGTGGGCTCCTGTTGGAACTTTTCTGCTAAAGGCAATTTATCTGCCAAACTCCGCCTTCTCGGTACGGAATGCAGTAAGTTCGGGACTGAATTTTCATACCGGTTTACCGACCCGAGCTATTTCCGTGAACTACCCCGATTTTGAAGCCCGCTGGCTGCGCTCCGGCGGCGCCGAGCACGCGAACTACGGCCTCTTCCTGCAAGACCTCTGCGACCTGCTGGACGTGCCCCGGCCTGACCCCACCACCGACGACCCTACACAGGATGCCTACGTGTTCGAGCGCGGCGTGACGTTCGACGACGGGGCCGGCAAGCGCAGCACCGGCCGCATTGACCTATACAAGCGCGGCTGCTTCGTGCTCGAAACTAAGCAGGGCACCGACACCCCCGACCAGCAAGCCAAAGCCGCCAAGGCCGAGCTGGGCCAGGCCGAAGGCAAGCGCCGCAAGGGCCACGCCGTGCGCGGCACCGCCAAGTGGGGCCAAATGGTGGAAGCCGCCCGCGAACAGGCCCTGCGATACGTGCGCGCTCTGCCCGCCAGCGAGCCGCGCCCGCCGTTCGTGGTGGTGGTCGACGTGGGCTTTTCGATTGACCTGTACAGCAACTTTGCCGGCGTGGGCGACAGCTACGTGCCCTTCCCGGACTCGGGCAAGTTTCGGGTGCTGCTGCCGGCCCTGGCCGACCCCGAGGTGCGGGCGCGGCTCCAGCTGCTCTTCACCGACCCGCAGCAGCTCGACCCCGCCCGGCTAGCGGCCCAGGTTACGCGCCGGCTGGCGGGCCACCTGGCCGGCCTCAGCAGCCAGCTCGAAAAGGCAGGCCACGCCCCCGACGTGGTGGCGCAGTTTCTGATGCGCTGCCTCTTCACCATGTTTGCCGAGGACGTGGAATTGATACCCAAAAAATCGTTTTCCAAGCTGCTGGCCGAATATTCCGACACGGCCGAGGCCCGCACCTACCTGCCCGAAGCCCTGGCCAGCCTGTGGGCCACCATGGACAAGGGCGGCTTCTCGCCAGCGCTGCGCACCAAGGTGCGCCACTTCAACGGCAAGCTCTTTCACGATGCCACCGCCCTGCCGCTGAATGCCGACCAGGTGGCCCTGCTCCAGCAAGCCGCCGATGCTAATTGGACGCTGGTGGAGCCCGCCATCTTCGGCACGCTGCTCGAACGCGCCCTCGACCCGGCCGAGCGCCACAGCCTGGGCGCGCACTACACCCCGCGCCGCTACGTGGAACGCCTGGTGCTGCCCGCCGTGATTGAGCCGCTGCGCCAGGAGTGGGCCGCCGCCCAGGCCGCCAGCGCCCAGCGCCTCGACGAAGGCAAGGGTAAGAAAGCCGTGGACGAAGCCCGCACCGAATTGCTGCGCTTTCTGCAGCGGCTCACGTCGGTGCGGATTCTGGACCCGGCCTGCGGCTCGGGCAACTTCCTGTACGTGACGCTGGAGCACCTCAAGCGTCTCGAAGGCGAAGTGCTGACCGCTCTGGGTCAGCTCGGGCAGTCGGGCCGCCTGGAGCTGGGCGACGGCACCACCGTGGGCCCGCGCCAGCTGCTGGGTCTGGAGCTGAACCCGCGCGCGGCAGCCATTGCCGATGTGGTGCTGCGCATCGGCTATCTGCAGTGGCACCTGCGCACCCACGGCCTCACCCAGCTGCGCGAGCCGCTGCTGGACGACTACCAGAATATCCGCCAGCAGGATGCGGTGTTGAGCTATGACGAGCCGGATTTCGCCAACGCCCGCCCGGCCGTGTGGCCGGAAGCTGATTTTATTGTGGGTAATCCGCCGTTTATCGGTGCCAAATACATGCGCGAGGCGTTGGGTGATGGCTATGCTTCAGCATTGCGAAAAACGTATGCTGCGCATGTGCCTGAATCGGCTGACTTAGTGATGTTTTGGTGGCAGCGCGCAGCTTCTGAGGTGCAAGCAGGTCGTGCGGAAAGGTTTGGGTTTATCACAACTAATAGCTTGCGACAGGCCTTTAACCGCCGTGTAACACAGCCATTCTTGGAAGGGGAAAATGCACCACTGACACTCACTTTTGTCATTCCTGACCACCCGTGGGTGGATGCAACAGATGGCGCAGCCGTACGCGTAGCCTTCACTGTGGCTGACCGTGCTACCGAACAAGCAACCGGGCGATTGTTGCACGTTACCAATGAGAAGTATTTGCCTGGCGACGATGCTATTGAAGTAACGTTTAGTGAACAAGAAGGCAAAATTCAGCCCGATTTGACCATTGGTGCTAATTTGGCAAGCGCCAGAAATCTTAGAGCAAACGCTGGCTTGAGCAGTCCAGGAGTCAAACTACATGGTGCTGGATTCATCATTTCATCAGCACAAGCAGGAGTTTTAGGTCTGGGTTCTGACCCTAGTATTGCAAAGCATATTCGTCCTTACCGCAACGGTCGCGACCTGACTGATAAACCTCGTGGAGCTTATGTTATTGACCTACTTGGCTTGACAAGCGGGGAGGTGATTGCCAAGTATCCTGCCACTTACCAACATGTTTTTGAAGCAGTAAAACCTGAGCGTGACGCTAAAGGCAACACCAAAGATGGAGCTGGCTATGCCAAACTATGGTGGCTGTTTGGAAAACCTCGCCAAGAGATGCGGCAAATGCTTGCAGAATTGCCTCGTTACATCGTCACCGTTGTAACAGCAAAGCATCGGCTTTTTCAATTTTTAGACGCCAGCATATTGCCTGACGACGCGCTGATTGCAATAGCTACTGATGACGCTTTTCATCTGGGCATCTTGTCCAGCAAGATTCATTTGGCTTGGGCACTTGCTGCAGGGTCCATTTTAGGCGTTGGTGCAACACCGCGCTATCTAAAATCAAGTTGTTTCGAGCCGTTCCCATTCCCCGCCGCCACCGAAGCCCAGCAAGGCCGCATCCGCGAATTAGCCGAAGCCCTCGACGCGCACCGCAAGCGCCAGCAGGCCCAACACCCTAGCCTCACGCTCACCGACCTCTACAACGTGGTAGAAAAGCTGCGCGCCGGCCAGCCCCTCACGGCCAAAGAGCAAACCACCCACGAGCACGGCCTGGCCGCCGTGGTGCTCAGCCTGCACCAGCAGCTCGACGCGGCCGTAGCTGAAGCCTACGGCTGGCCCACCGACCTGCCCGAGGCCGACATCCTCACCCGCCTGGTGCAACTCAACCACGCCCGCCAGCAGGAAGAAGCCGCCGGCACCATCCGCTACCTGCGCCCCGCCTACCAGGCCCCCGACGAGCAGCAGGCCTCCCTCACACTCCCCTCGGCCGCCGCTGCGCCCACCGCCACCACCGAAACCGGTCCGCAGCCCTGGCCCGCCGGCCTGGCCCAGCAGATGCAAGCCGTGCGCGGCATCGTGCAGCAGGCCGGGCAGCCGCTGAGCAGCATCCAGGTGGCGGCCCGCTTCCGGGGCAGCAGCGCCAAAAAGGTGCAGCCCCTGCTCGACACGCTGGCCCTGATGGCGCTGGTGCGCTTCGTGGAGGAGGAAAATAAGTACGCCGCTTAATATTCAATTGAGACAATAGCCCCGCTTATGAGCCTACAGCTAAGTTTTCTCGCTCTCGACCAGCGCACCTTCTCGTTCACTATCTATCGGAAACTGTACGACGACGCGCCCAAAACAGAAGACAGCTTGTGGGTGTACCGCCTGCCGCCGGAACCCGGTGCGCAGGAGTTCGCGCAGTATTACGTCTCGTTTGAGCCGTTGCCCGGCTTTGAGGAGTACGACTGCCATTCCCGCGCCAACTACCCGCTGACGCGCCGCCTCCTCACGCTCATGGTGCGCGACCGGGCCGAAGCCATTGAGCAGCCCTACATGGCCAAGCGGAGCCATTTTGTTAATGGCATTGACCTCTACACCGATGCCTACCCCAAGGGGCATCGCGCCATCGTAATGGAGCCGTATTTTCTGGAAAGCTCCCAGAAATTCGGGTTTCTGGTCGATGCCCGCTTTCGGGCCAATGAAGAGCACGCCCAGCCCGATGCCGATACCCTAAAATTGAGTTTCAGCCTCGACCGCAACGGAGCCGTCAATCGCAACTTCTACGCCGATAAGTACAAGTACCTCACCGATAAGCTGCGCGAGTTGCTGCCTCGCCTCGGCCCGCTGCAATGGGGCGAACTGCGCCTAACGCTTCGGGCCAGCTTCACAACGGTGCCCGCCACTACCCTCGACAAGAAGCAGTACATTTTCGGCCACAACAACGTCGAATACAACCAGTTCACCGGTATTCGGCGCTACGGCCCCTATCGGGCCGGGCCAGAGAACTGCACGTTCGTTTTCTTGCTGGAAGACCGTTATCGTGCTTTTGCCAATAAGCTATACCTGAGTCTGGTGGGTCAGCGCAACCCCGACACATTCAAGGGGATGCACGATATGTTTCAGGTGGACCTGGGCAAAACCAACATCGAGCAGATTAGCCTGCCCGACACGCAGGAGGCAAGCCTGGCGGCAGCCGTGGCCCAAGTGGCCGAGTTGAAGCGGACCCGCCCCAATGAGCACCTGATAACGGTGTTTGTGGAAGAGAACAACCACGCCGACGAGCCGGGCGTGTCGGAGACCTACTATTATCTGAAATACCACCTCACCAAGTTGGAGATACCATTGCAAGTACTCAGCCACGAGAAAATCAGCGTTGATAGTACCCTGAAATGGTCAACTTCCAACATTGGGCTGGCCTTGTTTGCCAAGCTCGGCGGCATTCCCTGGATAGTGCGACCCAGCATTTCCAACTGCCTGATTCTGGGCATCGGCAGCGCCCACAAGCTCACGGCCGACGGGCAGGTAGAACGCTACTTCGCCTACTCCGTGTGCCTCGATTCATCGGGTATTTATCGCCGGCTGGAAGTGCTGGCCGACGAGCATTCTGAAGAAGGCTACATTGCCGCCCTGCAGCGCAACCTCGTGAACCTGCTGGGGCACCCCGAGTTTGCCGACTATAAGAAGTGCGCGCTACACCTGCCCTTCAAAATCAAGCACCGGGAAATCGATTCTATCAAAGCCGCTATCGAACAGGTGCGTACCATGGAGTTCAAGGTGTTGAAGATTAACATCAAGAACAAGTTCTTCGCCTACAGCGACCACAACACGCGCACGCCCTATGCCAGCACCCTGGTCGAACTAAATCCGCACGAATTTCTGGTGTGGTTTGAGGGCTTGCAACAGGGCCGCGAAGTGCTCAACGACCGCATCAGCCCACCCGTGCACATTGAATTCCTCCGCTCGCCGCACACGTCCAGCGAGTCGGTTTACCCCTATCTGCAAGATGTCATCAACCTGACGGGTACCAACTGGCGCGGATTCAACGCCAAGGTGAAAGTGATTTCAATTTACTACTCGGAGATTATCGCCAAGTACTGCAGCAACTTCGAGAACTATCCTGATTTCCGGCGCGACATGCTTTCCCTCAATTCCCCGTGGTTCTTATAGGCTGATTCTTATGAGTATTGAACGCGACAACGTCCTCTTTCTCCTCGGTGCTGGGTGTAGCCGCGATGCGGGCATTCCCGTTTCGGCCGAGATGGTAAATAACGTGCACGAGCTAGTGAACAATGACAAGCACTGGCAGCCGTTCCGCGACCTTTATTATTACCTGCGTAGCAGCATTCAGTATGCTGATGGCATCGTTGGTGACTTTTACGCTTCCTTCAATATCGAGAAGCTCATCATTGTGATGTCGGAGATAGAGAAGAAGGAGCGCAACCCCATCTACCCATTCATAGGCGCGTGGAATAACCGCTTGCTGGACTTAGGAGGACCCGGGTTTGAGAATATTACTAAACTACGGGAGTTAATAACCAATGAGTTGATTAACAACTGGGTGAAGCCCTCCATTTACAAGGATGCTGACTATTATGGCGGTTTCAAGCGGCTGTTATTCGGTACAGGCGGGGCGGGATTCAACGTCAAAGTATTCAGCCTGAACTATGATTTATGCTTCGAGAAAATCGTGGGTAAGGAGAACATTGAGTTGGGCTTTGACGAGAATAGCCGCGAGTGGAGCTACAATAACTTCACGCGAACGGATGCTGATGACAAAGGCTTTACGCTCTTCAAGCTGCACGGCTCGCTCGACTGGTTTAACGATGCCAAGACTCATAAGCTGATGCAGGCCGACGATAGTATCCGCGAGCCGGTGCTCATTTTCGGTGTTAGCAATAAGCTGCGAGCCATCGACCCCTACCTGTTTTATATCTTCCAGTTTCGGCAGAATTGTTTTTCGCCCGATTTGCGTGTGATTGTGTGCGTGGGTTATAGCTTCAGCGACGAGCATATCAACGACATCATTGCCCAAGCCTTGAAGAGTAATCAGCAGGCGCGGGTACTGGCCACTGTGTACCGGGCCAGCGACGATTATAAGGCCTATGTGCGCCGCACGCTGGACCTGCCCGAGGATACGAACCAGTTGATTTTTGAGGACGCCAGTGGCAAGGTCTTTATTGGCAGCACCATTTCGGTAGATTATCTGGCTGACCAATTCCTACCCGACGAATTGCCTTTTTCATCCTGATTGAGCATCAACTTAGCAGATGCGTGCGACTTTTTGGACCATTTTTTTTAGCCTCCGAGTGCTTGGGTAGCTTTACAAAACAATCCAATCTGGCCCAATGAGCACCACTGTTATCCGTCTTCGTGAACTGCGTAAGCGCGCCCAGAAATCCCAGGAAGAAATGGCGGCAGTGCTGCACATCACCCGGTCTGCCTATAGTAAGCTGGAGCGGGGCCAGACCGAGTTATCCGTAAAAAGAGCCTGCCAAATTGCCCAGTTTCTCAACATTCTGGTTAGTGAGCTACTGCTCTTGCCCGCGCCTAATCCTGCGGAAGTAGGTATCCCGGCAGCGGAATTGCTATACCTGCGGGCAACGGCCGAGCACAGCGTACTGGATGCGTACATCCGGGCAAGCATGGGTTATCAGGAGAATATTCCGTTTGACGAGCTGGACGAGAATTGCTGGATTTACCTTAACCTATGTGAGATTAAAACTCGTGAGGAATACGAGGACGCCGGCCGGCTCATTACCCGGCCGGCTGCTGGCGCCGACCAAGCTGCTTTTGAGCACATCCTGCGCGACCCTGGCATTTATGCCCTCTTTAAGCACGGTATCATTGGTGAACCCTTTTTACTTAACTTCTGGCAGGATTTTCAGGCCAAAGCCACACCCTATTTTGAGTTTGAAGGCAAGCCGTTTGGTGCGGTGACTAAGCCGTTATTCACCGATGAACCAGAACCCAGCGCCAATGCGGCGATGATTAGCTCCTGGCCTAGACCATTGTTGTTCGGCCCCGATGAAGCTGACGAGGAGGCAAAAGCTGAAGCAGCAGAACTGCGTCGTCCGGTGTACCAACCCGGAAGACCTTTGGATGAATTTCTTGAAGAGTTTAGGGCCTACAATGGCGCAGTCCATGCCCAATACGTTGCTAGGTATACCCCAGATGAAATCCAGGAACAAATCAGTAAGCTCCCCCCAGTTAATTGGACGGACATTTCCCAAAAATCTGACGCTGACCTCTTGGCGTGGGAATTAGCAGAGCTGGTTTTTCACGACCCCGACCCCGCATTTGCTCATCTCCGCAATGACCCCGCCGAGTATGCCCGTACCTTGGCCCGTCTGGTGGGTTTGACTTGGGTAGTGGAAAGTACAAGCGAGCAACAAACGGCTATCGACGTAATGCAAGAGGAAGCTAACCGGCTGGCTGGCGAAGCATACTCCGATGATTTTCAGGCAGCCTGCGAGCTGTTCGCAAGCAAGCATCGGGATGCCTACCGACCGCTTGGTACGTACTCCGTTACAATATAGTAGCAACAAAATAAGCCATCGGAGTAAATTGCGCCTAGCCGATGCCAGCCGGGGTTTTGCTGATTACCCGGGTTTCCATCTGGCGGGTCAGGTCCTCGATGAGCGCCGCGCAGGCCTCGCCCCGGAACGACCACGACACTTCGTGCCGGGCCTGGGTTTCGTTGCGGGAGGCCGAAAGCCAGTTGAAGGAGCCTTCAATCAGAACCTCATCATCGATGCAAATCGTCTTGTTGTGAATCTGTTCCACCACTTTCACCTGAACCCCTGCCTGCACAAGCGCCGCCCGGCCGTCCCGGGCCCGGGCATGGAGCTGGCCGGCCGGCGCATCCAGATGCGCGTCGGTGTACACGGTGATGCGCAGGTTCGGCCGCTGGGCTTTGGCCGCCGCGATGCGCGCCGGCAAGTCATCGTCCTGCACTGCTTTCAGCGAAATGAAGGGCGACACAATGACCAGGTGCGTCTGGGCTGCTCCGAAGGCCATGGTCAGCACCTTGCGGTGCAGGTCGAGGTTGTCGATGCGCTTAATGCGGCCTAAAGTCACGGCCGAAAATTCGGGTGGCACCAGCAAATGCCGCTGCTGCTCATTCCCGTAGAAAAAGCTGTTATCGATTTCCGGCGAGGGCTGGCTTTTGTCCGTGGGCTCCGCGAAGAGCAGCTTGGCCAGGTTGCCCGAGGGGGTGTTGCGGGCCGGATTGAATAAGCACCGGTTGCCGACTACCAGGAACACCTCCTTGGCCCGCGACACGGCCACGTTGAGCAGGTTGTAGCCCTTGTCGAAGAAGTAAGTATCCGCGTGGCTGGTATCGTAAACGGGAGAAAACAGCACAATGGCCCGCTCCGCCCCTTGCAGCGCGTGCACGGTCCCCACCGTAATGTTCTCGCCCGCCAAGCCAATGCTCTGCAAGGCCCGCTTAATGGCATTTTTCTGGCTGCTAAACGGGGTAACAATGCCAATGATATCCTTGAGGCCGCGGGCTTGCTGGCCGTTTCGGGTGGCATGTTCCTGCGCTACTCGTAGAATATCTTCCCTTTTGTGCGCTATCCAGCGGGCAATGGCTGCCGCTTCGGAGAGGTTCTGCTTGCTGCCGCCCTCGCTCGTGCATTCGCCGTTGATGTGAATGTAGCCTAGGGAAGGCAGGTTGAGGGCCGTGAAAACCAGTCGTTCGGGCGGAATAGGAATCCGTTCCAGTTGCCCGTCGTACACAAACTGGTCGCAGTAATCGATTATCTCCGGCTTGCAGCGGCGGTGCTGCCGCAGCAGTAGGCCCCGCTCCGGCAGCAGCCGGCGCGCGTCATCGTAGCGCGTCAGCTGAATAAGGCTGGCCAGCTGCGCCAGGTGCATCATGCTGCCCGCCGAAGTCCGGTAGGCTTCCGGCTGCCGGGCTGGGTCGAGGCCAACGCGCCGCATATTTTGGTCGTCCAGGGCAGGCACCATGCTCCACACGGGCTCAATCTGGCGGGTATCGCCCACCACAATGGCCTTTTTGGCCAGCGCAAACGCCGGCACGCCGATTTCCGGCGACACCTGGCCCGCTTCGTCCACCAGCAGCAAGTCAAACAGGTCGAGCGCGTAAGCTTTCTCCCGGGTGTTTTTCTTGTGCTTGTTGTTGTCGACGAAGCCCGCCACCGAGTGGAAGGTCGAAATGAAGCACGGCGTGAGCATGCCCCACCGGGCATATTCTTCAGCCGGCATTTCGCGCCGGGTGTAGCGTTGCGGCGGGGCGTTCAGTTTCTCCCGCAGGGCCAGTACATACCGCGCTTCCCAGTAATGCAGCGCCAGCCCGAATGCCGCGTGCCGGTAGCTGATGTCCAGCGCGTCGTGGAGACGGGCAAAGCCATCAGCCGTAACTGCATCTAGCAGCTTCAATACGGCTTTATTGGCCGCGTAGTCCTGTCGAAAACGCAGCAGCCGCTGGTCGAATTCTGTGAGGCTGGCCAGGGCCGTGTGGCATTGCTGAAGCTGCTGGCGTACCGCGTCCAGGTGCGGCTGCACGCCGGCAATCAACGCTGCCGGGGCGTAGTCCGTCACTTCCTCTCGGTAAGGGCATTGCTCCCTCACCAGCAGCAGGTACTTAGCTTGCTGGCTCTGGCGGACCGCCGGCAGCAACCAGCCCAGCACCTTGTCCGTGCCCGTCTCGCTGGCCTGCAGCCGGATAATGGCCAGATGAAATTCTTCCAGCTGCTTTAAGTAGACGTTAAGGGCTTGATGCCGGGCCTGCAACGTAGCCCGATTCAAGGTCTGACCCGTCGGGTCGCGAAGGCGCGGCAGCAGGTCAAGCCATCCGGAGATAGTATCCACCTGGCCTTTTAGCGCCGCGTGCAGGTCATCCCGCAGCGCCTCAACCCGGGTGTAGGGCCGGCCAAAGAAAGCCGTGCCGTGCTGCAGCAGCTGCGTTTGCGCCCGTTGCAGGTAGTGGCCGTCGGCCGCTTCTTTGCCCTGGTAGAAACTGGCTTCCTTGCCTTCTACCTGATAACCTTTTTCGTGGGCTTCCTGGCCTTTGTAGTTCACCAGATACACGCCCAGCGATGCCAGGTCGGGCAGCCAGCGTTCCAGCGGGGCATCTTTGCCGAAGCTGTCCAGAATATTGGTAATGGCCTGGTTGTTGGCCGAGCTGGCCAGAATCAGCGGCGCTTCCCGGCCGAGCAGGGCTTTCTCTACCATAAGGTTAGCCACAATGCTCTGCAGCAGGGTGGTTTTTCCGGTGCCCGGCGGACCATTCACTGGGAAAACATCGCCCGGCGCGGTACCCTGAAATAGCTGCAAGGTGGTGCGCTGCGAAGCGGAAAGGGGATAAGCCCCACTCATCTGGCCGTAATGCCCCTTGGCCAGTAGAATAGCGGGGCTGTTAGGGTCAACGGTTGGCCCGGTCGCTCTGCCCTGCACCAGCGTCGTCAGCAGCCGCGGCAACGACGGCTGTTTCCGCAGGTACTCATAAAACGAAATGAGGTTAGCCGCCATGCCCTGCTGGCGGGCCAGCGTAATGGTCAGTTGCGGCTTGATGGGCCAGCCACCAATTTTGGGTGAGTTGCCCAGCCACCCCGGCAAAGCGGTGATTTTCTCCAAAAAAGCTTGCGCATCGGCCCAGTAAGCCTCCCAGCTATCAGACTTCCACGCCCACGTTGCCAGCACCTCATCGACTTTTTCGATAGTTGCCAGCACCGGGTACGTTTTGATGGCGGGCTCCAACACGTCCCTTATCAGCCAGGGAATGGCCATCTGGTCGCCCGATGGCGGGGCCAGCTGGCCGTCTTCCAGCAGGCGCGCTGGTATCCAGAACGGATGTAGAACCCTCGGTTTGCGGCTCGCGCTAACGTAATTGCCCGCCGACGGAAACCACAGCTCGAAGGGCGCAATCAAAATATCCAGCGCATCCCGGGCGCCTGGTCCGGTCGTAGCTCCTACTTGCGGCTGAGCAAACTTCTCATAAAAGCGACGTAGCGGCTCGTTGGCCAAAGCAGGTAGGGAAAGCGAATTGTCAGCTTTCGCTTCCAGTCCCTGCCGGTCTATATCCACCAAGGCATTGTGCCAATAATTCAGCCAGGTATTCAGCACAAGTAGCGGTAGAAGAGGATTATAAGTAGGTTATCACAAGCCCTTCATCAAATGGAACGGCGGCTGGCTTTGTCAGTAAGGCCAAAGATAGAATGATGAGTCGGACCGGAGATGGCTTATTTTGTCCATCTCTGCCCTACCCAATAGCCCATGCCGAACCCTTTGAAAGACCTCGCCCCCGGTATCCTGAGCACCGTTGAAATCAGTCCGGAACTGTTGCTGCGAGCGGGCATTTATTTCAATGTGAACGTAGGCGACCACAACCTGTTCGCGGAGCACCGTCTCGGCCAGCAGCAAGCATATCTATTCAATATGTACGGCAGCCTGTTGGCCCTTGATAATGTTGAGCTACACTACGTATTTGGCATCAAGAAGCTGACCCCAACCGCCCTGCGCCGCCTGCCTCTCGACTACTTGGAGGACTCCTTGCGTCACTCCCGGCAAGTGTACCAGAGCTACTTCAAGGATGACAGCCGCTATCCTCCCAATATTGGTTGGACTGCCCACGCCACGGCCCTCGACCTGGGCGCAAATGCCGCCGAAGCCAAGCGGTACATGGCCATCGTGGACGCCGCGTTCGGCTGCCTGGGCTACCACGTGGAGGTAGTCGCTGAAGGCGTCCGCCTCACCCCCCGCTACTACCAAGTACGGCCGGATAATATGAACCGTAACCTCACTGGGCTAGCAAAGCTGGGGCTGCTCACGTTCGTTCGCCACCAAGATGATTTCGTGATACGGCTTGCCCACGAGCACCTCACAAACCTTGATGTGGTGCCCGCACCGCGCTTTTTCGGGTTTTTCGTTTACTGAAAGCAACCGTTTTAAGACTTAAATCTGGGCCATTCATATCCCGCCGTTACTCCTGCCTGAATGCCGCCTGCCACCCACGAAAGCCAGAATACTGAATGGAAAGAGTCGTTGCGCGACGAGTACATCAGGTGGCTCTGTGGGTTTGCCACCACACAGGGCGCAGTGCAGCAGCTCGCGGGTTTTCCATCAGATGGTTACACTGGCCCTGACCTAGGCCTTTTTATAACAGTGGGGGATAAAATACTCCAAGCCGTTCCCAGTGTCTTGCCCAAACGGTTAATGTGCTCATAGCTGGCGGGCGACAGCCAGACCAAGCCTTCGTCGTGCATTTATTCGCCTTCAGCTCTATACCACCTGCTGCAGGTGCACCGTACTGCAGAGTACAATTAGGTCGGTGAAACGGAAAGACTACTCAGTAAATCGAAAGAAGCAGACAGGTGCTGTAGGTCAGCTTCTTTTGTAGAATAACACTAACCAGAAGTCTTATGAAATGCACTGGAATAAAATCACGCTATTTTGCAAGTTGAAATAGGGCAGCGGTGAAACCAGCGGCTTGCTCAAGGTCTGTTCCATCGTATCACCATGAAAATAGCCCCTTACAGAGAGCGGTTGCGCGTTCTGCTTATCCTCTACTTTTTCTCTGAGGCGTATGCGGAGCCGTGGGAGCCAACACTGGCCAGAGTATTCTATTCGGAGGTAAAAATTCAAAAAATAGACTTTCTGCTGCGCTACCCCAGTTACTTGTGCTTCGAGCTACTGCGCTTGCACCAGGAAACCGGGGTGCCGAGTGGCGCTGATGTGCAACAGATTGTCAGCAATATTTTTGCTAAAGGGGAACCGGAGCTGCGCACCGATGAAATGAAGCGGTTCTTTTTTGGGGCCTACCAGGACCTGGACGACATCATCGGCTTTCTAAAATCAGTAGGGCTGGTCGAGTTTAGAAAGCAGACGAGCCTGGGGCTGAAGGACATTCGCAAAGCGTACTTCCTCACGCAAGACGGAATTCAGCGCATTGAGCGTGGGCTAGCTAATGTACCCTCGGCATCTTGGTACTTCGACCGCTGCCAACTCATCAAACGCTACTTTGCCGATGCCTCGGGCACTCAGTTGAAAAACCGGCAGTATGCCATTGAGGAGTATCGGGAAACGCCACTTGGCGATTACATCCAGGACATTGAGGCAATGGTTCGCACCGAATACTTCACCTTGTTCAATACCCAGCTATGAGCGCCGTCACCGAACTAGAAAAACTCAGCAAGCTGGTGTCCAAACGTGCGGGTGACACCATGGCGCTGCCCCAGATTCAGGAGCTGCTGACGCTTGACGAAGACGCCTACCAGCGCGACAGCCCCCGGTCTGTCGGCAAAACGCTTCGGGTCGTGTCAATGGCCTTTTCCGGGGTCAAGAACACCGGGGAAGTAATCGAATACGCCCGCACAATGGCAGACGGCGTCAACCTGTGGGTGGCCGACAATTCCAAAGGTAAGACCAGCATCTTCAAGGTGTTGAAGCTGGCGCTTTCCGGTAACGACAGTCTGGACAAGGAAATTATGGGCTGGTTGCGGGAAGCCTGGGTCGAGTTCAAAATCGGTGGCAACTCCTACTCGGTGCACATGACCAAGGGCGAGAATGACCGCAGCCCCATCTATCGTTTTTACAACGCTAACCGGCAGGCATTGCAAGCCTTTAGCCCAGAGCAGGTAGAGGCCGCGCAAAGCTTTAAAGGCGTGCTGACCGGCTACGCGGATTTTATTGAAAACCTCTTTTTCCGCGAGTTTGACTACTACCGGCTGCAACGGACCCAACGGGCCTCCCAAAAAGATAACCCCAACCTGCTGACCGTGCCAGCAAGCTGGAAAACCTATTTCAAGGCCATTTTTCTCGAAGCCAACGACAACTCATTTTTCTACGGCAATCAGTCAGAACTGGTCTTTCAGATGCTGTTGGGATTGGAATTGACGTATCCCATCAACCGGCTGAAAGTGAAGTCCGACAACTTGAAAAATGACATCGGCCTGCATAAAATGCAGGCCGCGCCACAAGCCGCAGCCGACCCGGCTCGCCTAGCGGTGCTGCAAGCTGAGTTGCAGGAAATTCAACGTCGGACATCGGTGCTCACCCAAGCATTAAGTGTTACCGCTACACCCGCCCAAGCTACTACGCTGCGCCAGCTAGAAGTAGCGCGAAACCGCTACAATACCTTGTCGCAGCTGCAAACCACGCTGAACGCTGAGATTATTGGTGGTAATAACGACTATAATGAGTTGGAGAGGCAGGCCACCCGCGCGTACCGCAGTATGCACGAAAGCACGGTGGAAATGAACAAGCGAAACCGCCGCCTCAACGACTTGACCGAGTACGAGCAGTTTGGGGAGTTCTTCAACAGCTTGGAAGTCAAAACCTGCCCCAGCTGCAGCCACGACGTGGCCACCGCGCGGGTAATGCAGGAAAAGAAAACCGGCAGCTGCCGGCTGTGCACCGACCACCAGGTGCCGGCCCAGGCTATCGAGCCGGAAGCTTATGCCGAGCAGATAGCTCAATTGCAGACGGAGGCGCAAGGCTTCAAAGTCGATGAGTACAACTTCAAAGTCAAGCTGGCTGGCCTGCGCCACCAGCAGTCGCTGCTCACGAAGGAGTTGGACGAAAAAAAAGAGCGCCTCGCTGGCATTTCGCTGCAACCCGTCATTGGCGAGATAGAGCAACTGGAAAAGGCCGCCAGCGCACCGCCGCCCGTGGTAGTGGACGTGTTGGCTACAGTAACCGAGATGACAGCACTAAACGTGCGTAAAGCGGCGATTGAAGCCGAGGTGAAAGCACTGGCTACTCCAAGTGGCGGCGCCGATACCCAGCTGGCCGAGATGGAGCTAAAGGTGAACGTGCTGGAAATTGCGCGGACGGAGCTGCTGGTGATGCAGGCCGAGCGCAGTAAGACCGTGCTGCACCAGCTGGAAGAACTTTACCTCAAGCATTTGCAAGCCTTTGGCCTGCTGCACTACGAAAAGGTAGTTATTGATGGAGATTTTCGCATTCACTTCACCAAACATGAGCAAGACTTTAAGTTTGACGAGCTTTCGCCCGGCGAGCAGCTGCGGGCCAAGCTAGGGCTATACATCGCCTTGATAGACATGGACGTGCAGTTTCAAACCGGCCGGCACCCACGATTCATCATGCTCGATTCGCCGGCCGGCGAAGAAGCCGACCAGGCTTTTTTGGATGGGTTAAAGGATACGCTGGCTTATATTGAATCGGCTCTTGGCAGCGAGCTACAGGTTTTCGTGGGTACGGCGCAGCGGGAGTTGCAGACTGCTGTGGCCCCGGAAAAAGCTGACGTGCGCGCCCGAGGCGAGTTCTTTTTCTAATGCCTTTACCTGCTTTACTCGATTACGCCCAATTCAGCGCCCAGCCCCTAGACTATCGGATGGAATGGTTCGATGAGTTGGCTTGGGACAGCATTGCCGTGCCCACCGAGCAGCGCGCCATCAAGCGGTTTTTGAGCACCGTGTTTGAGCAGGACCCCAACCCGCACGTGCGCAAGAAAGCGTTGGAATGGATTGGCGAGCTGGCGTTGGCCGATGTGTTACGGGTCGATTTTGCCCGAGATTTTCTGCTCGACGTAGCGGCGGCCGAAGAGCGCTACATCAGTATCTGCAAGCTCAAGTATTTGTTTCTGCTGTGCGGGGATGATGCCGATGTGTATCTGGCGCTCACAAGTGCGCTCGGCAATGCGGACGATGAAATTGCTTCGGAGGCCTACTTCCGGCAAGGGTTAGTGCACCTGCTCTACCGGACCGGCCAGGCCACCGAACAACAATTCTTTGAAGAAATAGCCCAGGCAAACCAATGTTTTCAGCAGGCCCGGATGCTGGCTGAAAATCGGGTCGATGCTGAGTTTTTCGGTCTGGTTGCCGACTGCCTGATTGCCTTGCTTGGGCAGCGGCCCGAACAATACGAGCCGTTGCTGTTGGCTCTCAACACTCTTCTCTGGCAGCGGCAGCTATGGAGCTGGCAACAGCCCACGCACTTGTTGGAGTGGCATATTCTGCACGGTCTTGATAACCTGCGGCTAATCGGCGAGCGCACGGCGGCCGAGTCGTCGTGGACAGACTATCACCAGGAGTTTGCTAAGCTCAGCAAGCTGTGTAATGACATTGCGCTCCTGGATTCGCTCAGTAGCTCCTTACAGCACTCCTATCAGCAGTTCGCCGATGGGGTTGCCAGCCGGCTGGTTCGCCACTACTACGTACAGAATCTATCTGCTTGCCGACTGAAAATCAGCGCAGTGTTGGCCGAGATAGGAGAGCAGAATGCTGACCTGACGCTCTTTCTGCAGCAGGTAGAACAGACGCTTGAAAAAAAAAGCGTAGCCGACAATACTGACCTGACAGCCCAATTAATCCGCGCCTTTCCCCAAATTGAGCCCGCTCGGATAATGCGCGACGTAGCGGCCCTGAGCGCGACCGTACCGGCTGACGCTCAATTACTGGCAGACCTTGCCTTTCGCTACCTGCCCGAAACGCAACAAGGGAGCTTCGTTGATTACGAAACGGGCTTTTTGGTGGGGGACGAGGTATTGGCTGACATCGCGCGAGAAATTCAGTACGCCATGCCCACGCTCGCGCCTCGGCAGCAGAGCACATTTTTCCGCGTACTGGCAGATGTTATTTCCTATGCTTACCGGTCAATAAGGCAACCTAAGCGGTTTTTTCCGCACCTGTACGACCCTGGCGAGGATAAGGAGGAAACATTTCAAAACCACTTGTTTACGGCCTTGACAGCCGGTAGCCGGGCCGAATACTATAGTTACGAACCAGCCGATAAAATCGGGAGCGGCCGGGTGGATATCGTGTACACGGAAAATAATTTGGTCTTCCCGATAGAAATCAAAAAGGGCGACAGCAAACCTGACTGGTCGGTGATAAAAGCAAACTATCTGGCGCAGGCCCAAACCTACGTGCATGCCTACCACCGACTAGGCTTACTGGTGGTTTTCGACATCAGCCCAAAAAGAAGCAAAGCTCCCGTCAATGACTTTCGGGAGTTATTCACGCTGATGCACTTGGCCCCCTATTACAACCTTGGAAACACCCGGCCAGACTACGTGGTAGCCTGCATCATCCCAGGCAATAAAGTATCGCCAAGTGCTTATACCACTTACAGTTCCTAGGTAACCTATTCAACGAAGCATAGCCAAAGCGCGCTGTTTAAATAGAGGGAATCGATTTGACTATCGGTTTTTCTTGCCTACCCCTAAGCTTCAATACCACGCGATTGACTTGCAAAGACTACTTCTGCGAGCACATCAACCGCTCAGGCAAAAGCATGTCTTCACGTTAGGTCGAAGTTCTGGCAAATAGGTTGGGTCGCTTGCGACAGCCATCGGAAGCAGCCACGGTTGGAGCTTAGATTAATTTTCCTCCGCTGCTATAAGAAGGTCACCTAGTGCACCGGGGGCATCTGCATGGCCGCGTGGTCGTAATACAGGGTCTTCCAGCCGTTTGGGTTGGAGCTGTCTTTCGTGCGTTGGTGCAGCACGTCCCAGACTTCGGAATAGGTAATGCTCACCCGCGTCCAGTGGGTGAGGCGATGGCCGTCGAGCAGGACATCGAGTTGCAGCGCATCGGGGCCCAACTCCAGGTTGCGGGTCGTTTCCTCGTTGAGCCACATGACGGCCAGCCACCACCGGGCAAGGTCATCGCCATCATCGACATGGTCGTAGTAGTTGGCTTTTAAGAAGTAGTGGTTGGTGGCGTCGGGTAAGCCGGCGGCCACGGCTTGCAGCGCCGCAGCGAGGGAAGCAGAGCAATTCATGATTCCGTGATTACGCTTTGTTGATATTCCCAGTCTTCGGGCGACAGAATGGCCTGCATAAAGGCAGAATAGCCCTGGTCGCGCCGTTCCAGCGCGTGCCGGCGTAGCGCCAGGCTGCTTTTGCTTTGCTCAAAGCCTTCCTGCTCGACCACGCGGCGCATATTGGCGGGCAAGCCTTCGAGCCAGTCCAGGTAGTCGGCTTCGGTGATTTCGCCCACCGCTTGCTGCTGGTAGCGGTAGCTGGCATTGCCCAGCCGAAACAGGCGGGCGTGCTCGGCGCGCTGCTCTTCGGGGAGCGCGGCCAGGAATTCCAGCTGCGACTGGTGGTACTTATCGAGCGGGTGTCGGGGCTGGAGCAGGTTTTCCATACCTTATATAATAGGTGCGCCAAGTTACAAACCCAGCGAGTGCGCCGCGTTGTATGCAATGATATCATCGAGCCGGGAGTAACGGCTAATCATGGCGTCCGTTTTCTGCTTCGTCTGGTTTTTGATAAACTCGTTGGACTGCCCGTTGAGCTTGGCTGTGGTAATGAAGGAGGCCCGCAGGGAGTGGGCCGAATACTTCTCGCCCAAGTGCTCCTTCACCAGCAGGTTCACGCGCCGGTCCGACAGCCGTCGGCGCGAGGGAGTGCCCGCTTCACCGGTTTTGCCTCGCGAGAGCGACACGAACACCGGCCCCTCGCTGCGCTCCCCCAGCAGTTCCACCCAAGCCTTGTAGGCCCGGATGGGACAGAATAGCGGGTTGGAAGCGTAGAAAACAGCTTTTTGCTCCAACTCCCCGGCCTGGTTGGTTTTGCTTTTGGGCAAGCTCAGGATGAGGGCCGCATCGGTCAGCTCGATGTGCTCCAGATTCAGGCCCACCAGCTCGGAACGGCGAAAGGCGCCGGTGAAGCCTATTAATAGGAGTGCGCGCGCCCGCACGCCTTCCGGCCGGGTCAAATCCAGCTCGGCGATGCACTTTTTGAGGTGGGCGACCGAGAAGGCCGGGGCCTGCTTCTGCTTTTTGCCCACGGCGCGGGCCACGCCCTTGCGCAGCACGTCCAGCGCCGGCGCGCTGATGGCGGAGGGCAGCCCGAGCAGCTGGTGGTTTTTCTCGATGGCGGCCAGGTGCCGGTTGATGGTGGCCAGCTTGCGCGGGATGTCGGCCAGGTGGGCGACGTAGCTGGCGAGCGTGGCCACGGCAGCCGGCCAGGGCGTGAACTCATGCTCGGCGCAGAAAGATTCATAGCTGCGCAGGTCGGCCGAGTACGCCAGGCGGGTGTTGTCCGCGCCTTCGAGGCCCAGGGTCAGGTAGCGCCCGACGTTGGGCGCGACTTGCCCGGCCAGGTCGTTGGCCAGCGCCAGCGCCGGCAACTCACTGGTCACGGCCGGTAGGTTCTTCTTTCCCTTTGGTACCATCTATGTTTTTGCAATTGCAAAAATTGTGTCTGCAAGTGCGCTCCAAAGGTACGCAAAACTTAGGTCCGATAATGAATGATTATGGTACCTAAGTTTCATAAGTAAGCGGACAACTCAATTACGAGGTCCGGCCCCTTTATGCTTGTGCAAAAAGCTTCGGACTCGCTACCTATTCAGCGCGCGGAAAGCAGCGTGACATCTTCCGGCTACACTTTGCCTTAGTGCGCCACCGTTTGCGGCTGGCTTTGGCGCAGCAGCCAGTTGAGCTTAGTCATGCGGTGCATCTGGTCGTAGGCGGTCAGGTCATTGCCCGGCGGGAACTGGGCATCGAGTAAATCATGAAAGCGGTGGTTGTCGGGGAAAGCCTGCTTAACGGCCAGCAGTGTCAGCGGCTGAATGGGCGCGGTGGCCGTCGGGCTGAAGTACAGTCGCACGGAGCCGGGGTTCTTACCCACGGTGGGTTGCTCCACCTTGTAAAGCAGCAACTCCTCGCCGGGATTCAGGATGGGGTAATGCTCGTTGCGTGCCGCGAACCGGTACTCGTGCCCGTCGCAGTCGCGAAACCCGAACAGGCTGTCTTTGGCTACCTGGTAGGGCTTGCCAGCGTGCACGACCGTCACGTAAGGCTTGCTACTGAATTCGTGCAGGCGCAGCCTATGGGTTTCGGTCAGGCAGTTCACGGCCAGCGTGAGGCGGTGCTGACGAAAGTCCTCGGCGGATTTATAGAGTCCACCGCCTAGTGGAGCCGTTTGCGCCATGCAATCGGCCGACGAAAGCAGACTTATAAGTAAGAAGAAGGCGGTTCGCATGGTCGGAAACAGTAAAAATTGGGCTCTGCCCATTCCAGTCCGCAGATGGCTTGAGCGCTGTTGCAAGACCCGGTGAAGGTCGCAGCGGAGCCGTCCTGCCACCATGATTAATGCCGCCATCCTGCGTGACCTTAATCAGGTCCGCCCGGCAGCCGGTAAACCAGTTTGGCCGCCGGGCATCGCCATATAGGGCGGGCTTAACCCCGGGGCTGGCCAGGCATACTACCCCAAAAAACAGCCTGCTATATTTACCGACCGCAATCCGCTTAATTCTACCTGCTTTCGCACGATGATAAAACGCTACGCTCTCCATACCCTGTTATTCCTGTTTTGCCTGCCCGCGTTGGCCCAGCGGCCCAAGCCGGCGGCGGTGAGTTTGCCCCCCGCCGACACGGTGTACTTTGACCGCGACTGGGAGCGCACCGAAACCCTGGAGGAGGTGGCCTATGCCCGGATTGCCCACCACGACGCGGCTGGTAAAGCCGTGGGAACCGTGCGCAACTATTATTACCCCTCGTGGAAGAAACAGTGGGAAGGCAAGCTGGCCAGCGAAGGCCCTGACAAACCCACGGGCATTTGCTGCGGCTGGCACCAAAACGGCCAGCCCAGCTTTCGCGGCACCTACGTAAACGGCCAGCAGCAGGCGGACTACAAGAGCTGGCGCGAAGACGGCCGTGAAATCAAGTGCCGCTCGGTGATGCAGGACGCGCTGCCGCTGAGCAATGCCACCATCCATTGCAGCAACTGCATGCACACCAGCCGCAAGGTGTTCACGGTGGATATTCCCGACGGCACGGTGGGCATTGTTTACAAGCTCGACGTGCGCGACGAGGGGCAGCCGCCGGTGTCGTGGTCCACGGCGCTGGCCGTGGCCGCCGTGGTGGGCAGCGGCGGGACGGCCGCCCCGGCCCTGCTGGGCACCGCGGCCTCGGCCTTGACCAGGCAGGGCAACAATGCCCCGCCCACGGTCAGCACCAAGTGTCATTGGTATATCACCGCCGACCCGGCTGCGGCCGACCAGTTCATGGCCACGAAAGGCACTATCACGAATGTGCAGGCCTGCCTGCGGGCCGCGTCGAATACGCCCCAGGAAACCCGGCCCATTACTCTGCCGCCGGGCACTCGCCAGCTGTTCGTGTGCGTGAACAACGACAACTACACCACCGACGCCACGGCCACGCTTAGCGTGAGCGCCCTGGTGCAGGCGTGTAAGTAGTCTAATCCATTGCCTCGCGCCCCAATAGCTTCCGCACCCAGCTGCGCAAGGCATAAATACGGGAGTTGAGGTAGCACTCGTGGCAGTGGCTGAAGCTCCACAGGCAATCTACCGTATCCGTGAACAGGTGGAACAGAATGCCCACGGCGACAATTTGCGTGGCGGGCAGCAGGAGCAGCAAGGCGTACACCGGCACGGCGTAAAAGGAGTGCAGCGGATGATACCCGATGCTGCAGCGCCGTGGTTCGAAAATGGGTTTGGCCAGCAGGTGGTCCAGGTCAATGAACATTGTGGCCAGCATAATCAGGTAAGCCGTTTGCCACATCAAGGGAAAAAACACCAGCGCCAACACGGCCGGGAAAGCAAAGTGCAGGCTGTAGTGCACCAGCGTCTGGGCACTAAATAATTTGAATGGCTGGCGTGGCTGGTGCGGTATCGTGGGCTGGGTGAAGCGGGCCGCGGTATCGTGGGCTGTTGCTTTGGCATACCGGCTGCCCAGCTTCCCCTCCGGCTCCTGTTTCGCTCCGGGCGCGTGGTCCCGCGTGCTCACGACCCGGGGCCGCACTTTCGTCGTTACCGGCCGTTGCGGGATGGTGGGCGAATCGTGGGCGGTGATGGTTGCCACCGTATCGAAATGCTGTGCTGGCAGCGGGAGGTGGTACCCGGCGGTAGTGTAGAATTTCGGGACTACAACGGACGAGCGGCAACCAGCTAATATCAGGGCCAAACTGGCGGCAGTAGATAGAATAACGCGAAAAACAGGCAATAGGGGCATTACTTACCTTCAAGCTGCCGTTAATAGTGCAAGGTGAGGCCCGCGCCCCAGCCGTACTGGTTGTCGTAGTTGGTGCTGAGCGAGGCGTATTTGCTGACCATGTAGCGGAAGCCAAGGGTAAACTCCCGGTCGGTATTGCCGCGGATGTCCATGAAGACGTTGTTGCTCAAAGGGATGTCGCGGCGCTCCAGCTGCGCCCGCAGCTGGCCGGTGAGGTCAGTGCGCAGCTCGGCGCGCACGAGCAGGGGCAGCAGGTAGTACACGCCGACTTCGGCCTGCCGGCGGAAGTTGCGGTTGTTCTCCGCCGTGCGGCGGTTGCCCCCTTCGGTGTCCGAGGCGGAGCGCAGGGTTTTGTTATCGCGCAGGTCGTAGCCCACGAAGGCGGCCAGGAACTGCCGCTTGTCGAGGTAGCGCAGCAGGTGGGTTTCGGTTTCGTAGTTGCCCTGGTAGTTTAGCCGGCCCTCAAATTCGAGGGCGTTTTTGTTGTTGGAGAGGTTGGCTTCCAGAAAGCTGCCCTGCGAATGCACCGCCAAATCGGCCCAGGGGTAGAGCTTGTTGTCCTCGCGCTTGAGGTGGCGGTAGCCCGTGCGGGCGTACTCGTTTTGGGGGCTGCCCTCGTAGCTGATGACGCGGGCCATGCCCGACATCATGTGGTAGAGGGTGTGGCAGTGAAAAAACCAGTCCTGGTCCTCGTTGGCGTCGAACTCGATGGTGACCTTGCCCATCGACTGAATATCGAAGGTGTGCTTCATGGGCGAGTACGCGCCCTGGGCATTCACGAGGCGGAAAAAGTGCCCGTGCAGGTGCAGCGGGTGGCGCATCATGGTCATGTTCTGGAAGACCATGCGCACGTTTTCGCCCTTGCGGATGGGAATGTTGTCGGACTCGGACAGGGTTTTGTTGTCGAACGACCAGACGTAGCGCAGCATGTTGCCGGTCAGGCTGAGGTGGATTTCGCGCCACTGCTTCGTCGAGTCGAGGGTGGTGGGGTGCAGGGCGCGTAGCTGGTTGTAATTGAAGTCGCCGCTCATGCCGCCCATATCCATGCCGCCCATGCTGCCCGAATCCTGCAGGCTGCCCATGCCCATGCCGCCCTTTTCCTGTTGGTTCATGGGGCGGTTGCGGGGTGGGGCCGTGGAGGTGGCCGGGGCGGTGCCCTGCTGCATATCCATGCCCGCCATGGGGGCTTCGCCTTTCGTAGCGGGCTTCTTCGCGGCCTGGCCGCCGCTCATGTCCATGCCTTTCATGTTGTTGCCGGCCGGGGCCGAAGTGCCTTTTGCGCCCATCTGGCCGGCTCCGCCCATCACCATGCCGCTCATGTTGCCCATGCTGTTCATCTCCCGCGTCATCTGGAAGTAGTTGAGCTTGGGCAGGTCGGGGGTGCGCATCGGCTCGCCCTGCCCGAAGTAGCCGGAGGTGTAGCCCGACACGTCGGAGGAGGTGGCCCGCAGCTCGGCCGCGCCCATCGGGGGCACGGTGATGAGCAGGTCGTAGGTTTCGGCAGTGGCAATTTCCAGCTTGCTGGTCGGGAAGGGCACCACGTTGATGCCATCAGCGGCGATGACCTGCATCGGCCCGCCGGCGTACTGCAGCTTGAAGTAGGTCGAGGCGCCGCCGTTGATGACGCGCAGGCGCACCACCTCGCCGGGCTGGGCATCCTTGAAGTAGTTCAGTTCCTGCCCGTTCATCAGGAACTTGTTGTAGAACACGTCGGCCACGTCCATGGCCGGCATGCGCTGCCACTCCTGCTTGAGCTTGTCCTTGACGTAGCCGGCGGCCAGGGCCTCGCCGTAGCTCTGGGTCGCGCCTTTCTGCACGGCAAACCACTCGCCGGCCCGCTTGAGGTAGCGCAGCACTTCGGTGGGGCGGTGGTCGGTCCAGTCGGAAAGCACCAGCACGTACTCTTTCAGCTGATACTGAATCTCTTTGGGCTGCACCACGATGGAGCCGTAGAGGCCCGACTGCTCCTGCACCATGGTGTGCGAGTGGTACCAGTAGGTGCCGCTCTGGCGCAAGGGAAACGTGTAGGTGTGCACCGTGCCTGGCTTGATGGGGTCCGTGGTTAGGTAAGGCACGCCGTCATATTGATTGGGTAGCAGCAGGCCGTGCCAGTGCACCGAGGTTTCCATCTGCATCTGGTTGTGGACCCGGATAAGGGCGGTGTCGCCCTCGTTGAAGCGCAGCGTGGGGGCCGGAATCTGGCCGTTGATGCCGATGGCGTGGCGCATTTTGCCGGTGAAGTTGACCATGCGGTCTTCCACGTACAGGTCGTACTCAACCCGCTTGCCCACGTAGCTGGCGCGGGGCATAACGACGGTGCCCAACTGCTGCTTGTCCGGCGGGGCCGATTGGGTGAGGTAGGGCTCCTTTTCTTTCGGCATGGCCATGCCGGGCATCGACTGCGCCCCGGCCCCGAGGGTAGAAAGCAGCAGGGTAAGTAAAATCAGAACTCTCATGGGGCTATTGCTTGGGCGTGGGGTGGTTCCGGGCCGGGTTGTTGTCCTTGAAGCGGAACTTGTCCAGCGGATTGGGCATCGTCATGCCGGGCATCGAACCCGTCGCCGGCATCGCCTGGCCTTTGTCCATGCCGGGCATATCGGCCATATTGCCCGGGGCCGGCGCGGGCTGCGCAGCGGGTGCGGACTTCATGCCGGGCATATCCGCCATTCCCGCCATTCCTGAAGGGGCCTTGCCAGGCTTTTTTGCCCCCGCTGCCGGGCTCTTCATGCCCGGCATATTGGCCATGCCGGACATTTCTTTCGGCTGATTCGGGCGGGCCGGCCGGCTCATTTCCATGCCCTGCGGCATCTGTTGCGAGGATTTGGCGGCGGGAGCCTTCATGCCGGGCATGTCGGCCATGGCCCCCACTTTGGGGGCCGGGCGGGCCGGCTTCGAGTCGGCCATTTTCATGGTGCCCATCTCACCCGCCGAAGCCTTAGCCGGAGCTTTGGGCGCAGTGGCTGGAGTGCCCATATCCATGCCCGACATATCGGCCGCGGGGGATTGCGGGCCGGCAGCGGGTGCGGCCTGGCCGCCAGTACCAGCCGGTTCGTCGTGGTGGTCGGCCTCCATTTCCGAGTGAGCCGGGCCGGCCTCCTCGTGACCGTGGCTATGGCCGTGGTTTTTATCGAGCAGGTGCCCTTGCGGGCCTACCCCTTCAACGTAGACCAGCTGCGCGCCCCGGTGGCCGGCCACCGACAGCACGCCGGCCGCCGCCAGGGCAAACGCGAGCACCAGGATTTCGTAGGCCCGACGCTGGATTTTAAAGAAATCGCCGACGCTGCGCAGCAGCAGCGTGATGCCGGACAGCCACAGCGTATAGCTCGCGTACTTTTCGTGGGCTGCGAACACGGCCGCCGCCCGGGGTCCCAGGCCCATCGGCTCGGCGTGAAAAACGGTGCTCGCCGCCAGCGCCCCGGCAAAGCCGCCGGCCATGACCACCAGGGTAACCCAGCGCACCGGGGGCCAATCCTTGAATACCAGCACCGCCTGCAGGGCAGCGGCCAGCAGAATGAGGACGATGGGAAAATGCACCACCAAGGGGTGCAGGTTGGGGAAATCTGAAAACATAGGCAGCGTCGAAAGCAAGGCAGGCAGGAATTTGGGAGAAGTCTCTCTGGCGGTAGCAGGAACCCGGCGATGGCATAGCGGTTAGGATTGATAGCCGGAAGAGCCGGCTGACAGCCACAACCGCTGCCATTGCCAACCAAACTCCTTCCCCTGCCGGACCTTAGCGTCAGCCAGCCCTCATCCCTTTACGTGGACCCCGTCTCCTAATGTTTGCAGCGATTGGGGTGGAGAGTTGCATAATTTCAGCGGTTTTCAGTCGGCCAGCGCCCGCCCGCTGGCCGCCCGGTAGCCGGCTGCTAAGTAGTAGCGCCTATCTACTTCAGGGACCGGCGCAGCAGCTGCGCGTTCAGGGCCACGATGACGGTGCTCGCGCTCATGAGCACCGCCCCAATGGCCGGGCTCAGCACGAAGTGCGGATACAGTATCCCGGCCGCCAGCGGCAGGGCGATGACGTTGTAGCCCGTGGCCCAGAACAGGTTCTGCATCATCTTGCCGTAGGTGGCCTTGCCAAACTCCACCAGGTTGGTGATGTCGGTAGGCTTGCTGTTGACCAGGATGATGTCGGCAGTTTCGGCCGCAATGTCGGTGCCCGAGCCCACGGCGATGCCCACGTTGGCCTGGGCCAGGGCCGGGGCGTCGTTCACGCCGTCGCCGGTCATGGCCACGAACTGGCCCTGCGCCTGCAGGTCCTGCACGATTTTAACTTTCTGGTCGGGCAAAACCTGGGCGTACACTCCGTCGAGGCCCAACTCTTTTGCCACGGCATCGGCCACCTGCTGATTGTCGCCGGTCGCCATGTATACTTTAATGCCCTGGGCCTGCAAGCGCTGGACGGCCTCTTTGGAATCGGTGCGGATGCGGTCGGCCAGGGCTACATAGCCCGCCAGCTGCCCATCCAGTAGCACAAAGACCACCGTTTCGGCCCCGTTGCTAACGGCATCGGCGGGCAGGGCGATGTTCTTTTCCTGGAGGTAGCCAGGGCTGGCCACCACGACTGGCCGGCCGGTTACCGTAGCGGCTACGCCCTTGCCCGTCAGGGATTGAAAGTCCTGAATGGCGGGCAGGGCCAGCCCCCGCTTATGGGCTTCGCGCACGATGCCCTGGGCGATGGGGTGCTGCGACTGCTGCTCCAACGCAGCGGTCATGCCCAGCAGGGCGGCCTCGTCGAGGCCGGTAGCCAGCACTTTCACGCGGGTAACGCCGAATGCCCCTTCGGTGAGGGTGCCGGTTTTATCGAACACCATGGCCGTGATTTTGCGGGCTTCCTCGAAGGCCGTGCGGTTGCGAATCAACAACCCTTTGCGGGCCGAAATAGCCGTGGAAATGGCCACCACCAGCGGAATGGCCACGCCCAGCGCGTGGGGGCAGGCCGTCACCATCACCGTCACCATGCGCTCGATGGCGAAAGCCGCGCCCTTGCCCTGCCACAGCCACACGGCGAGCGTGCCAAGGCCGCCCGCCAGCGACACGGCCGTGAGCCAGCCGGCGGCGCGGTCGGCCAGGGTCTGGGTTTGCGACTTGGTGTTCTGGGCCTCGCCCACCATCTTCACCACCTTGCTCAGGTAGCTGTCCGCGCCCTGGTGCGTGACCCGGATGCTGAGGGCACCTTCGCCGTTGACGGCCCCGGCGATGACCTTGCCGCCCGCCGCCTTTTGCACCGGCACGCTTTCGCCCGTGAGCATGCTCTCGTTCACGGCGCTGCTGCCGTCCGTCACTTCGCCATCGGTGGGAATCCGCTCGCCGGGCCGCACCAGCACCACGTCGCCGACGGCCAGGGCCGTGACTTTCACGTCCCGAATAGTATCGCCCTCCTTTTTGTGGGCGTCGGCGGGCAGCAGCTGCACCAGTAGCTCCAGGGCGTGCGAGGCCCCGGCCACCGACTTCATCTCCAGATAATGGCCCAGCAGCATGATGTCAATCAGGGTGGCCAGCTCCAGAAACAGGTCCATGCCCTGCAGCCAGCCCAGGGTCACGGCCACGCTGTAGCCGTAGGCCACGCTGATGGCCACGGCCACCAGGGTCATCATGCCGGGCTGCCGGCTGCGCAGCTCCCCTACCGTGCCGCTGAGAAACGGCCAGCCGCCATACAGGTAAATGGCCGTGGCCAGCCCCAGCAGCAGCGGGGTGCTGTAGGGAAAAGTAAATTGGTGGCCGACCAGGTTCTGGAACATCATCGACCCGGCCACCACGGGCACCGACAGCGCCAGACACACCCAGAACCGGCGCAGGAAGTCGGCAATCATGGCCCCGTGGTCGTGGCCGCCCGTCGAACTGTGGTTCATTTTTCCGTGGTCCATCTGGCTGTGGTCCATTTTGTTGTGGTCCATCGGCTGCGGGCCGTTGCCTGCGGTAGCGGGCGCAGGCGCGGACAGGGGGCGTTGGGCCATGGCGGGGTCGTGGGAGTGAATCATCCGGTGGGGAGCTAAGCGAAGAGTAAAAAAAAGCG